>JBGPAO010000348.1:0-4155 GCA_041480755.1 Bacteroidia bacterium | reverse complement strand
GGTAATTATATGTGTTTTTTCTGAACAGGCAGAGAATGATTGTGCCATCATTAATCCGGCCGTTCCAAAGCCAAGACTCTTAAGCGCCTGCCTGCGGGTAAATTTCATTTTCATTGATTTGGTTTTTCGTTATCTAATCTTGATATATTACAGATTCGCAAATTTCAGATTCCAGATTCCAAATTCAAAATTTTAGATTCAACTCTTGCAACCTGTAACCTGTACCTTGTACCCTGTAACTCTTTACTAAGCCTAAGCCTTCTTCTATTGAAGTTCCTTTAAATATTCCGCTGCCCAGATATGGTTAATGTTCAACCTGACTGCTTCTGAAAAATGTTTTTGAGCTTCTGACTTCATATCCTTACCCAGGTATCCAAGGCCCATGAGATAGTGTGCCTCAGACTTCCTGTCATCAGCCGTTTCCCTTTCGCCAAATTTTGCAAAGAAATCTATGTCCTGGACATCAAGTCTCTGCTTACCCAGTTTTATCAGGCCATCAAAAGTTTCGGTAGCTTCAGAGGTTTTTCCCAGCTTATTCAATGAGAGAGCTCTGTAAAAATGATTTTCGGATAGCTGTGGATCCTGCCTCCGTGCAACCGAGAGTTCCCACATTTCTTTTGCTTTTTTATTATTTCTCATTTTTTCATATACAGTACCAAGGTAATAATAAACCTGGCTTTCCCTACCGCCCCGGTAAGACTGAGCAACCATCATGTTTTCAGGATATTTAAGGGCATTAAGCCAGTCAGAAAGGGCTTCTTTATATTTTCCTGAATTAAAATTATTTATTCCCCTGAGCAGATGCGCATCCACATAAGAGCTGTATGCTTTGCTCACTCCCTCCCACTGGCGGAAATAGTTATTCTCAGCTATGTCCAGTGCTTCATCATACCGACCTAATTGAACAAGCAGCATGACTTCCCTTGCTAAAGCGTCTGTCACATTATTATTTGTAATGACTTCCTGATGATCCTGCAAGAGTTTCAACCTTTTTTCCGGGTCTGTCCGGGCTGCGGCATGGATCAGATCAGCCTCACACAGCAGTCTCTGATCTCCCGGGTTAAGAGATATGGCCTTTTCATAACTTTCAATAGCCCCTGCCATATCATTGTACTGCTTATAATACGCCATACCAAGATTTCTGTGCACAATAGGGAAGGAATCATCTATATCCCTTGATTGTTCCCAGTAATATATTGCCTGTGAAGGTTCAAATTCATATAACAGATTGCCCATATAATAAAGTGCCCTGGCATCATTACCGATTGCATCAATTACTGATAAAAGAATAGATATTTCTTCGAGCCGGAACGGAAAACAATAGTCTGGCGGCATTTCAGCTGCCAGCTTTGAATATTCCCTGAATTTTTCGTTATCCCCTTTATGATTCCAAAAATAACCAAGGTAATAGTATCTCATGGGATAAGATCCATCAGGACCATCAAGTCCCAGATCAGGATTTGATAATACATCTATTGCCTCATCAAGAAGCCCTGCGTTCCCATAATCAAGAGAAAGTTCAAGATAAGTCTGAATATACCCTCTCATCCTGCTTTTAATAACGGTTAATGCCTTTTGAGCTTCCTCATCTCTTCCAAGATCTTTAAAAGCAAGCCAGTTTTCATACATTGACCATATATCCAGGGGATCCATATTCATAACCCGTGTACTGATTTCCAGTGCATCACCTGGCTTCCCGGTCCTTCTGAGAATGGCTGATTTCAGATTAAATGCTTTTATATTGTTTGAATTTGTTGATATCGAACGGTCCAGATGTTCCAGTGCAATATCCCAGTTTCCTTTCTGACAATCAATTTGTGCAAGCTGATAATATGCAGCTGAATGGAATGCATAACTCCATGTTGCCTGATAGAGATTTTTATAAGCATCCTCAAACAAACCACTGAATTTCTGGCTTAAGCCAAGATAATAATATGCTTCACCGTCCCTTGGTTTTGTATAATTATTCGTTATCCTGTCAACAGCGACCTGTAAATGTCTTGTTGCTTTATCAAACATGCCTTTCCTCAGGTACAGGAGCCCGACTGCTGTGTTCACCCTGTAATCAGATGAATCCCTTCTGAGTGCTTCTTCATAATAAGGAAACGGATCAAAAGATGGATTATAGAACTGCTCCAGGCGAAGCCCGGTATAATACAATTCCTCGATTGTCTTGATTTCCTGGGGGGAACGGGGCCGTTTTGCCACTTCCGGCATCGGGGACTCTTTCTTTTCCACTGGCTGGTAACTGACCAGTTCATTTCCGTCAGAAGTAAAAAGAATTACCCTGATATCCCGTTCCTGGGTATTTTCAGGAACCGCTATCTCTTTAGTGAAAGGATGAGCAGGATCAATATCAATCTGCTGTTCAAAGATTTTAACTCCGGCGCTTTCAACTACAGCACGGGCGCCTTTTCTTGAAGATGTTGTGTTAAATCCGATACGGATCTTATTCTTCCCTGGAAATTCAAGATTAACAGCCGCTTCCAGGTTGGCATTTTTCGCTCCGCCTATCTCACGGATCGGGTACCAGTATTGTTTAAGGTATTTTGATTCATAAGGCTGCAACCAGCTGTAATCCGGCTGGTTATCGGAATAACCGCCTGTCATTATCTCCAGTTCCGGACCGTCAGTTTCTGTCAGGGCCTTATCCCAGAGCTGTCCCCTGGGGCCAGTACTCCAGGTCCAGAATTTCTTTCCGGGGGCAATATGATGATTTGAAAAACACATGATCCCGGCTTCCTTTCCATGATCATATCCCCCCACAAAATTATCTTCATAATTATAAGCAAAAATGGATGTCCACTCCGGGTGATTCTTCCACCAGCTAATATCCACTCCCTGTGTATAATCAACATCATTATATTCTTCGTGAGAAATGGGCCATCTTACAAATTCATTTTTACCATGATAAACACCAAACTCTGTTGACGGCGGGAAAATAACCTGGTAATCTTCATTTGAATGTACTCCTGTATTGGCAAAATACAAGAATGAATGTGGAAAAGGTGTCCCGTTGAATGGCCTGAATGTTACTTCAAAATATGATTTATCAGGATACACGCTGATACCAAGCATAAATTTCATACGGTGCCTGATCTCCAGTTCTCCGATCCATAGAGTCGCACTTCCATCCGGATTTTCCTGCATGAAATAATCTACCGGCATAAATGCTGTTGCACGGTGATGGTGCGGGAAGTTCCATTCAATCCCTCCTGAAATCCATGCTCCAAGCATACCTATCAGTCCGGGTTTGATCACATGCTGACGGTAGATATAATCGTAGCCATTGGTCTTATCCAGTGCACCAAAAAGACGACCGCCAATCTCGGGCAGAATATTGATTTTAATGTATTCATTTTCCAGGTACACCATATCATAATCTTTCATGACTCTTGTATCTGAAAGACTTTCATAGATAGGATAAGGATAAATCCTTCCCTGGGCACCCTGGTATGCCCGTCCGTCATAAAATCTTGGATTCTGGTCCGGGGGATCTACCAGATACGTCGGGAGTGATACTGACTCTTCCCGGATTTTAACCTGATCCGAAGGTAATTGGGCTAAACTGCCGGCTATAGCTAAAATAAAGATTACTGAAGTAATAAAAATGGTTTTTATCATATCAGGGAATTTTATGGCTAAATGGCTAAATGGTTAAATGGTTTAAAGCAGGGAGCATGGGGCATGGGGCATGGAGCATAGATCTTTTAATATGTACCTTGTACCCTGTACCTTGTATCCTGCACCTTGTACCCTGTACCTTGTACCCTGTACCTTGTACCCTGTACCCTGTACCTTCTTAGTCTATTACCATTTCTCCCTTCCAAGCTTTACAAGTTCCTCCTGTGATCCGCTGAATGGTTTTATCCTGACACGGTAATGATACTCATCCGGATATGTCCTGTATGCGTGCCTTACCGTAATAGGCGTTTCCCCGATACCGCTTACCCGGTGATCGATGTTAAGGGTGATGTTTTCCTTTCTTTTCAGCTGATAAGGATACCATGATGATTCAAGGTTGGAATAGGGATTAATGCTGACATTCATTATATCGTCGCTGAAAAATGCAAGCCCTTTTCCATTATTGTGGATCACCGCAGCCCACCTGACATCTGTATGATTCCCGAAATCCTCGGTAATATTATATGGCAT
>JBGPAO010000347.1:0-4168 GCA_041480755.1 Bacteroidia bacterium | reverse complement strand
TTCCTGCTTGCCGCTGATCTGTTTTGGTTCGCCGAGTTTAATTGCCAGGTCCCTTAAATCTTTTAAAGTAAGCTCGCCTTTTTCAAATTTTGCTCCATTTCCACTGTTGAAAGAGGCATATCTTTCTTTTCTCATTTTCATGTATTCAGAATGATTCAGAATATTATCAGTCACCAGCAATGCACGTGCAAATATATCCATTGCAGAGATATGAGCAATAAACAGATCTTCCAGGTCAGTCGAATTTCTGCGGGTCTTAGCATCGAAATTGATCCCACCGGTTGTAAAACCTCCTGCTTCCTGGATAATCAGCATAGCTTCTACAAGCTCATAAATATTTACAGGGAACTGGTCCGTATCCCAGCCATTCTGATAATCTCCCCTGTTTGCATCAATACTGCCAAGAAGTCCTGCATCTGCAGCCACCTGGAGATCATGCTGGAAGGAATGACCTGCAAGTGTTGCATGGTTTACTTCTATGTTCAGTTTAAAATCTCCGGCAAGGCCGTAAGATTTCAAAAAGCCGATTACCGTTGCTGCATCAAAATCGTACTGATGCTTTGTGGGCTCCATTGGTTTGGGCTCAATAAGAAAAGTGCCTTTAAATCCTTGCTTCCTTGCATAGTCTCTGGCCATATTTAGAAATCTCCCCATATGGTCCAACTCTCTTTTCATGTCTGTGTTAAGCAAGGTATTATAACCCTCACGACCTCCCCAGAAAACGTAATTTTCTCCCCCAAGTGCAATAGTGGCATCCAGAGCATTTTTTACCTGAGTCCCGGCATAGGTAATGACTTGAAAATCAGGACTAGTTGCAGCTCCGTTCATATATCTGGGGTGAGAAAAAAGGTTGGCAGTTCCCCATAAAAGTTTCACGCCGGAAGCTTTTTGTTTTTCCCGTGCATAATCTACCATTATCTGAAGTCTTTTTTCAGATTCAGCAATTGTTTCTGCTTCTGCCACAAGATCAAAATCATGAAAACAATAGAAGGGTATCCCCATTTTTGTTATGAATTCAAAAGCAGCATCCATTTTTTCCTTTCCAAAATCGATGGGATCTTTTGCATGTGCCCATGGAAAATTCTTCGTTTCCTTACCGAAAGGATCGCTCCCTGTTCCTGTAAGAGTATGCCAGTATGCAACTGCAAAACGAAAATGTTCTTTCATGGTTTTCTTTCCGACTTTCCTGTTTTCATCATAAAATCGGAATGCAAGAGGATTTTTTGATTGAGTCCCCTCGAACGGGATTTTTTTTATCCCCTGGAAAAATTCTTTGTTGCCAATTAAGTAGTTCATAATGTTTAATTTATAGATATTGATTTTGCTTAATAACTCTGATTAAATTTAGTTACCAGTGTTGTCCTAAGTGGTACAGGGTACAGGGTGCAAGGTACAGGGTGCAAGGTACAGGTTACAAGGTTACAAGGTCACAAGATTACAAGGTCACTACTTCAGGTGCAATTTCAACTGGCGGAGCCAGGTTTGATAGGCTTCCAGATAGCGGTCATGTACTTTCCTGTCTGGTTCAATAACATTGATCTTTTTGAGATTACTGAATGCATCTCTGAAGCTTTTATAATAACCTGCTCCTATACCTGCTCCTTTTGCTGCACCCTGCGACCCATCGGTATCATATAATTCAATTACCGCCCCTGTCAGTCCGGCAAGGGTTTCTCTGAAAATCGGGCTCAGGAACATATTAGTGTTTCCGGCTCGTATAACGGAAGGCTTAATTCCTGTGGTCTTCATTATTTCCATTCCATAGTGGAAAGCAAAGACAACTCCTTCCTGGGCTGCCCTGATCAGGTGTGCATTTGAATGAATGTTGAAATTCAGGTTGTCAATGTGGCATCCGGGATTGAGATTGTTCAGCATACGCTCGGCACCATTGCCAAATGGCAGGACTGATAATCCATTTGATCCAACCGGGATGCGGCTTGCCATATTATTCATTTCATCATAATCTGTTTCCCTGCCAGTTATATTATGTTTAAGCCAGCTGTAAAGTATTCCGGTTCCATTAATACACAGAAGAACTCCAAGCCGGGTATTGTTTCCCTCATGATTTACATGGGCGAAAGTATTTACCCTGGATTCCGGATCATATCTGATCTCATCGCTTACACCATACACAACACCGCTTGTCCCTGCTGTCGCTGCAATTTCTCCCGGATTCAGCACATTTAGCGAAAATGCATTGTTTGGCTGATCTCCTGCCCGGTAAGTGACAGGTGTGCCTTCCTTTAATCCCAGCTCCCGGGCAGCAGATGACATTAATTTTCCCTGTACTGAAAATGTAGGAACAACTTCAGGAAGCAGGTCATGTTCTATCTGATAATAATCCAGAAGAAAATCAGCGGTTTTATGTTTTTCAAAATCCCAGAATATTCCTTCAGAAAGACCTGAGACTGTTGAATTTATCTCACCTGTCATACGCATCGCGACCCAATCCCCGGGCAGCATTATCTTGAATATCTTTTCATAAATTTCAGGTTCATTTTCTTTCACCCACCTGAGCTTTGAAGCGGTGAAATTACCGGGTGAGTTAAGAAGCTTCTGGAGGCATAATTTTTCCCCGATACTTGTGAATGCCTTACCTCCGATACTTACTGCGCGACTGTCGCACCATATAATTGAAGGACGCAGAACATTTTTATTTTTATCAACAACAACCAATCCATGCATCTGGTAAGAAATCCCAATTGCCAGAACTTCTTCTGGTTTTGCACCAGATGTTTTAATAACCTCATTAACTGCAAGTTTTAGATTCGACCACCAGACCTCAGGATCCTGTTCTGCCCAACCTGCGGATCGGGCAATTATTTCCATCTCCTTTTTAGGATAATAAACTGAGGCTACAGTTGTACCTTGCTCAGCAGACAGAATGCTGGCCTTTACTGATGAGCTGCCAATATCCAAACCTAATAAAAACATATGAATTATTTTAATCTGCTTTCGGAAGAGTAAAAGCGAAGGTACTGCCTTTGCCCGGTTCGCTCTTTATTGATATCTCTCCGCCATGTTTCTTAATAAACTCATGACAAATAATTAGACCGAGTCCAGTGCCAGGTTCTCCGGCTGTCCCTGCTGTTGTATGAAACTCATCAAACTGGAATAATTTTGGTAAATCTTCCGGATTTATACCTACGCCCGTATCTGAAATGCTGAGTGATATAAATTTGCCAGCATCTCTGGCTGCAACAGAAATTTTTCCGCCTGATGATGTGAACTTGATGGCATTATTCAGAAGGTTCCTTATTACGGTTTCAAGCATATTCTTGTCGGCAATAACATAGATATTCTTTTCGACATCACTGGTGAAAGTCAATCCCTTTTTCGTCAAAGTAGCATTCAGAATATGCAATGTGTCATCAATGATACTGGATAAGGACAATTTTGAAGGATTATACTTGATCCTGTCAGTTTGCGTTCTCGACCATTGAAGGAGATTTTCCAGAAGATTATGCGCATACTGGGATGATTCGTAAATAAGTCCGATAAATTCCTGTTTCTTTGCGTCGCCAAAACCATCGTAGTTTTTCGTCAGCAGCTCGGTGAATCCCAGAATACTGTGAAATGGATTACGCAGATCATGTGCAATGATGGAGAAGAACTTATCTTTTGTAACATTCAGTTTTTGAAGTTCCTTTGCGTGTTCTGCCAGCTGTTCTTCTGCTTTTTTTCTGGAAGTTATATCACGGCCTATGCCAACCAGCCCGGTTATTTTGCCCTTGCTGTCCTTCAATGGAATTTTAGTGGTTGAAAGATAAATAGTCTCTCCATTTTCATCCAGTCCCTGTTCTTCAATGTTAATAAGTGGTTTACCTGATGAGATGATTTCCTGCTCATTCCAGTAATATTTGTTTGCAAGCTCTTTCGGATAAAAATCGAAATCTGTTTTTCCTGCCATCTCCAGAGGAGATCTTATTCCATGAACCTGTGCAAGTTTTTTATTTGCTACTACAAACCTGCTTTTAGTATCCTTTATATATATGAAATCAGGCATGTTGTCAATTAATGTCCTGAGGAGGTTTTCATCACTGAAAAAATTTTCACCTGGTGGTGGAGCTTCATCAGACTTTGGACGAAATTTAAGTTCCCAGAGCCTGGAAATAAACCATGCAAGGACGACAAGGAGAATTAAGAATAATATCAGGAATAGCCACCA
>JBGPAO010000346.1:0-4171 GCA_041480755.1 Bacteroidia bacterium | reverse complement strand
TTGATAATTCAACACTGCAGGAAGGATGGGAGCCGTATTTTATTAACCTGAATGATAAGACCAATGAAGGTATGCGGCACGTGAGCAAACCTTTCTTTTCCACTCAGTTTCATCCCGAAGCTTCCGGTGGCCCCACTGACACTAAATTTCTCTTCGATAAATTTATTGATATGATTAAATGTTCGGGAGTTTAATCTCTCACCTGGCCATTTCCGTAAATAATATATTTAGTCGTGGTAAGTTCTTTAAGTCCCATAGGTCCCCGCGCGTGAAGTTTCTGCGTGCTGATGCCGATTTCGGCACCAAATCCGAATTCATTACCATCAGTGAAACGGGTGGATGCATTAACATAGACAGCAGCAGCATCGACCTTATCAAGGAATTCCTGCGCATTTGAATAATTTTCAGTCACGATGCATTCCGAGTGGCCTGAACCATAATGATTTATATGATTTATCGCATCATCGAGAGAATTCACAACCCCGGCGGCAATTATAAGATCAAGGTATTCTTTCGACCAGTCTTCTTCTACAAGGGGAACTGAATAGGGAATAATTTCCCTGACTTTCTTATCACCTCTTATCTCCACATTTTTCTTTTTTAACGCCTCACAAACGCCAGGTAACAGGCTCCTTGCGATCTTATCATGAATAAGCAGTGTTTCAGCTGCATTGCATACACCCGGTCTCTGGGTCTTTGCATTCACAGTTATTGCAATCGCTTTTTCGGGATCAGCAAATTCATCAATATAAACATGGCAATTACCAACGCCTGTTTCAATGACCGGTACAGTGCTGTTTTGCACAACAGTGGAAATAAGGTCAGCACCGCCTCTCGGAATCAGAACGTCAATGTATTTATTTAATTTCATCATTGCAATTGAACTATCACGTGAAGTATTTTCCACAAGCTGAAGAGTGCCAGCAGGAAAACCAAGTGAACCAAGTACATCATTAATAACTCCCCCAATGGCTTTGTTAGAGGAAAAAGCATCTTTTCCTCCCCTCAGTATAGCTGCATTACCTGACTTCAGGCATAAGCCAAAAACATCAGAGGTAACATTGGGTCTTGCTTCATAAATTATTCCAATTACTCCAAGTGGAACCCTTCTCTGGCCAACAACCAGTCCATTGGGCCTTTTCTTCATCATGACAATGTCCCCGACAGGATCGTCCAGCAGGGCTATCTGTCTCAGGCCATCCGCCATCACCCTGATCCTCTTTTCATCAAGCATCAGCCTGTCAAGTATAGCTCCCTTTAATCCTGATCTTGCCCCGTTCTTCATATCTTTCTCGTTTGCCTCCAGTATAACCTGCTGCCTTAAAACCAGGCTGTCTGCAACTTTATTCAGCGCTTCATTTTTCCTGTTTGCCGACAGATTTGCCAGTAAATAACTGGCTTCTTTCGCCAGGCGCCCTTTTTGAATCATCTCTTCCATCTATATAAAATTTATTTGTCCCAGGATCAGTCTTGAAATTCATCTGACAAATTATCCCGGTGCAAAACCGGAATTTTAATATCGCCGTGGGTATTCCCTATGAAACGAATAAAGTCCCTATGTCCTGGCCGGAGATTACATTCAATATATTCTCCGGATCGTTGCCGTTAATAATCGCCATATCCACGCCATTATTCATACAGTATTTCGCTGCCTGAAGTTTGGTTGACATACCTCCTCTGCTGAATGCAGAATTTGAGCTGGCAGCAAGCTTTTCGATCTCCTCTGTAAATTCAGTTACTACAGAAATTATTTCCGCAGAATGGTTGTTCTTTGGATCTTCTGAACATAATCCGTCAATATCTGAAAGTATGATCAATAATCCAGCCTCCAGAAGAACTGCAACCCTGGCAGATAGATTATCATTATCACCGAATTGTATTTCAGCTGTTGAAACCGTATCATTCTCGTTAATTATCGGAATGATTTTCATTCCCATTAGTTCGTTCAGGGTATTACGGGCATTATTTCTTCTTTCCTCATCTTCCAGGCCGTCCCTTGTAAGCAGAACCTGTGCAACCAATTGATTATAATCATCAAAAGATTTCTGGTAAATCCTTATCAGCTCAGCCTGTCCGATGGCAGCCAGCGCCTGTCGGGGGACCAGTGACTCAGGAGGTTCCTGCATTTTTAATCGTCCTGCGCCAACAGCCACAGCCCCCGAAGATACCAGTACAACTTCTTTATCTCTGTTCATTATATCCGAAATCACCATCGCAAGCTTCTCAAGCCGAGGATAATTAATCTTTCCGTTTGGATACGACAGCGAACTTGTTCCAATCTTCAAGACAATGCGTTCTTTGTCCTTTAATCTTTCTCGAAAATTCATCTAACTATAATTTTTCTCGTTCCTTTTAAAGCATGGAGCATGGAGCATGGAGCATGGAGCATGGAGCATGGAGCAGGGTGCATGGAGCAGGGTGCATGGAGCAGGGTGCATGGAGCAGGGTGCATGGAGAAATGACTAAAATTTGAAAATTCAAAATACTAAATAAAAATCACTTATGTTTTCTATGGCAATAGAAGGTTCCGCTCCGCTTCCCTGGCTTTCTCAAACTCAAACATTTTAATCCTGTCTTTTATTTTGGCGGCAATTTTAACATTACAGAGATTTCCGATGCTTCCTTCATGGGTATAAATTGTACCTTCAACAGGTTTATAGCTCCCGTTCCTGATCTCACCAGCAACATCACGATATGCTTCCCTGAAAGGTTTTCCTTCTTCAACCAGCCGGTTTACATTTTCAACACTGAAAATATATTTATATTTCTCATCGTTCCTGTCAATCTTGTTAATGATCAACTCCGGGAATATGTGTTTCATTATACTGATGCATCCCAGTATGTCTTCAAATGCAGGAAGAAAATATTCCTTGATTACCTGGAAATCCCTGTGATATCCAGATGGAAGATTATTAATCAGGAGGCTGATCTGATTTGGAAGGGACTGAATTGCTGAGCATTTGCCTCGTACAATTTCGAAAACATCAGGATTGCGCTTATGCGGCATTATGCTGCTGCCGGTTGAATATTCCTCAGGCATATCAACAAAACCAAAATTCCCGCTCATGTACAGACATATATCTCCGGCATACTTTCCAAGAGTGGATGCAAGCGAAGCCAGTGCCTGCGATGAGATTAATTCTGATTTCCCCCTGGAATTCATTGCATGCATTGAATTAAACCTCATGCTTTCAAATCCCAACAATCGCGTGGTCATCTGCCGGTTAATGGGCAATGATGTCCCGTAACCTGCGGCCGAGCCCAGAGGATTCTGGTTGACCATCCGGTATGCGGCATGAAAAACCAGCAGGTCATCTGCAAGTGTCTCTGCAAAACTTCCAAACCACAATCCAAATGATGAAGGCATTGCAGCCTGGAGATGAGTATATCCCGGCAGGAAATAATCCGAATATTTCTCGCTGAGTTTTAAAAGTTCACCTGAAAAAGATTCAACTGCCACTACAATCTCATTGATCTTATCCCTTACGAACAAATGAATATCAAGAAGCACCTGGTCGTTCCTTGAACGGCCTGCATGCACTTTCCGTCCTGCTTCACCCAGGACATCACTAAGCCGTTTTTCAACCTCGCTATGCACATCCTCAACTCCTTCAGAAACAGCGAATTCTTTCGACAGGATCTTGTTGTAAATTTGCAGTAACGATTTCCTCAAAACCTTCGAATCATCTCCTGAGATGATTTTTACTGCTTCAAGCATTATCACATGTGCAATTGATCCAATCACATCATATTTTGCAAGAAGGTTGTCAAGTCCCCTGTCCCTGCCTGATGTAAATTCCTGCACCATTTTATCGAATGGCTTGCCCTTGTCCCAGAGTTTCATATATTTTCAAATTAGAAAGCAGATCCATATAAATATCTATTCCGTCATTTATCTCCTCTATCAGAACAAACTCATCAGATGTATGCGATCGGACCGGATCACCGGGACCAATTTTTACTGTCGGAAAGGGCATCAAAGCCTGGTCAGACAGAGTGTCTGATCCGTAACACATGATGCCTGTCTCTTTCGCTTTCCTGACAACCGGATGATCCTCGCTTATTGCTGAAGGATTTAACCTGAAAGACCGGCTTTTCAAATCGCATTTAAGATGATCACTCAGAATATCAAATACTTCCCTGTTTGTATAACAGTCATTTGTCCTGACGT
>JBGPAO010000345.1:0-4211 GCA_041480755.1 Bacteroidia bacterium | reverse complement strand
CTCAACACATCCACCGCCCCAAACTGCTTCGCAAATTTCATACGCCATACCGCAAGAAGCAGTATTAATGTAACCGAGAAAGTGAGTGCAGCGTCCGAAAATCCCTAAATTCAAATAGCATTCGTAGGAAGGATATCCTGGTTCGTTTCCACCTCTAAGATTCATCAACTCTTCAT
This sequence comes from Bacteroidia bacterium, assembly GCA_041480755.1. Classification (GTDB taxonomy): domain Bacteria; phylum Bacteroidota; class Bacteroidia; order Bacteroidales; family SM23-62; genus LJUQ01. The sequence goes on along the minus strand of JBGPAO010000345.1, from coordinate 4,035 downwards.
TTTTCATCAATCTGTCAGAATTGATCTGTAATTTATTAATTTTCTTCATAATACATTCGATTTTAGTTAAAAAATTATTCTTCCCTTGATTTATCCTTTCACAAGCCGCAACCGTGGTTACGGAAAATGTTTATCTTCGCATGGGTACACCCCCTTTCTGTTATGGAAAGGTCCGGGCAGGGGCCGAGCGTTAATAAATGATCCGGTGGATCATTTTAGCGAGGAGCCAGCCTGCAGGGCGGGGCTCAGGGCGCAGTGCACAGAGCAGCCTTCTGCTCTTCTCTTTCTGGTAAATATTGTTGTTATAAATCCTGTGTTACAAACTCCTTTGTGTTAATGTATCCGGCTATATGCTTTAAATCGTCCAGATTATATTGTTTCGGAAGCTGATATCCGTTAATAAAAAAAGCGGGTGTACCAAATACTCCACATTCTTTAAAAAGCCTGATATTCTCATTTGATACTTCCTCTGATATATCCTCAACATCAGGAATACAATAATCTTCCGAAAAACTTTGCCTTGAATACGGATCTGTATTGTACCAGCGATCTAAAAGTACAATTGTATTCTTCTCTTCCCCTGAATGGTTTAAATGATAAAGTGTATTTAGAACTGCTTTGTCCTGAGTTATCAGTACAATACTTATTTTCAGATTCTCCCCCGATTTCAGTAATTCTTTAATCCTCTGAAAAGCCCTGGCGCAATGAGAACACTGCAAGCTGAGAAATGCAGTTATAACCATTCCTGCATCCTGTTTACCAAATAATAAACTCTGACCTGTCAAAGGGATATCATAATGCTTCTGGCTCAACAATAATGTATTTAAAACTAAAGGATTGAACTTTAAAGTACTGTATTTAATGTAATTCAGCTCATTTGCTTTCTTCTCCCTGTAATAGAGATTAAACAGCACATAGATTAATCCTGTAAGAAGAAATGTACTGAAAATTGCTTTTGTGGCTTCCCAGGAAATACTTAGATGAACCAATCCTGGTAACAAAATCACAAACTCAATTATAAACAGGATCTGTACACCAAGACAGAGCGGGCACCATTTCTTAAGTACAAAACCCTGATAAATAACCGAAAAAACAGTGTAAGGAAGAGATATGGAAGCAAGAAGAGCCAGGTATGAAAAATCAAGCAGACTCAGGCATCGTGGTAAAAGCATTAATCCTCCCGTAAAGTAAATCAGCCCCAGGTCGGCCCAGCCGAACCAGCTGAAAATCTTAGCCGCCCTGTCGTGCAAAACTGTATTGCAATCGGTCGATTTTGTCAGGTGACATAATTTATCCGTTAATGCATTATGTAAATCAAACTCATGCAGCACTAACAGGAGTGATAAGGCAATCCCGGAACTTTTAGTGAAAATGAGTAACAGATTTCCTAAACCGGGAGTAACAAGAACTCCCGAAAGAAGACTCACTCCTGCAAAGCCCAATATCAGAAATACAGTTAACAAAACACCAGGTAGAACGGAATTGCCAAGAAGCTCATCCTGCTTCTTTCTTTTATAATCTTTTTCGCCGGAGTCTTTGTCCGGATTTAAAAGTATTACCGCTCCCGAACATCTTTCAATGAACTTGCCTGCCTCTAAAGTAATCCTTTTTCTGAATGATTCATAAAAGGTTATCTTATTATCTTTCACCCTGGTGACAAAAGCAACCTGTCCGCCTCTTTCCTTAAAATGTACAATGTAAGGTGGGAAAAGCTCCAATATTTCATCCTCAGTATATCTTAAAGGGTAATTCCCGACTTTCCATTCCTTAAAGGCATCACAAATACTTAGAAGAGCAGGATAATGAGGATGTGTTTTCAATGTTTCCCTCACAGAGGTTTTTGTAACTCTGATCTTGTGAAACCTTATCGCCCGTTGAATTACTGCGACTGTATTGTCTTCCTTGCTTCTGCTCATACTGACATCAGACAGATTCCCACATTTTTCCTTTAGACAAGTCTAAATTAGGGATTAAAAGCGAGGTTCTGCCAGAAATATACAGGACAAAACAGGACAGAATATACCAAAACGTGACAAAAGCGGATAAAACAGGACAAACCTTTAGATAACCCTCTTTTATGAATAATCAGGACAATGATCATAAGCCATTATACTTTCCGGCATTATTGCTATTCAGCTTTGCCGGGACACCCAGGGTGTAATAAATCTCTTTCAGTTTATTGGGAAAGATGCTGCCGTGAGGCAGACTGATCCTGTTCCCTTTGAGTCGTCTTAAAAGTGTTCTCACGGATATTCCGTATTCCTCAGCCACCTGCAGCCGTGTCTTTACCTTAAGCGGTAGTGAGTCGATAAAAGGATCTGATGATCTGCCCATTATGAATACATTAACGGCTTTTATTAAAATAGTATTTTTAGCCCTGCGCTCTGTGCCTTGAGCCCACTGCTTAACGCTCCGTCTCGTCAGTCACACTGTTTAAATGAACCAACGAAACAAGATTATCCAGTTAATGTCAGTATTAATGATTTAATAGGAATCATACCTGAATTGTTACCTCAATTGATAAGAAATATCTATGCACGTGGGGTTGGGGGCACAGGTTGACAAGTGAAACGAGGAACCGGAGCACAGCGGAGTTCGGCGAAGCCAAATCCCGACCGCAGAGTCGGGAGCACAGGTTGACGAGTGAAACGAGGAACCGGAGCGCAGCCTTTAGATTTACACTTTAAATTTCTTTATTTAATGAGGAAGGAATTTTTCCTTATAGTTCTTTTTTTTATTGAAATGTATTAATATGCTTATAAATCAACACCAGTAGTGGCGCATTATGAGCGCAGCCAGGCCAAGGACCTAAGCTTCGATATAATCCACTACTGGTTTTATTGAACAAGCTTCAAATAGTAATTTGGGTAAGACCCATTATACAAGGCTTTGAAAGTGTTCAATAAATGTTGATTTATTAAAAATTTAAAAATAAAGCATATGCAAATTAAACATTTTATTGGAATTGATGTATCAAAAGATACACTGGATCTTAGTATAGTTGTTGAAGGTAAGAACCTTCAGCACTACTGTATTAAAAATAGTACTAAGGAGATAAAATCGACCGTTAACAGGATTATGAAGGCTTTTGGGGCCACGGTTGATGATACTGTCTTTTGTATGGAACACACTGGAATTTATAATCTTCCTCTGGTAAAATGGCTCCAAAGCAATCAGGGTAAAATGTGGTTGGAATCAGGAGTCCATATACGAAAAACATTAGGGTTGGTTCGCGGTAAAAACGATAAGGTTGACAGTGCAAGGATAGCAATGTATGCTTATATAAACCGCCATCAGATCAGGTTATGGAAAGCTCCAAGAAAGTTGATTGAAAGAATCGCAGCATTATTATCTCAGAGATCGAGAATGATTAAAGCGAAAAAACAACTAAATACAGCTAACCAGGAGCAGAGGCAGTTCCTGGATAAGGATATAATGAAAAGTCTCAATAAGTATACTTACAAAACAGTAGCTGTTATTAATAAACAAATCGAAGCTATAGAAAAAGAAATTTTGGGGTTAATAAAAGAAGATGAAAAGTTGAATCGCATGTACCAAATCATTACAAGTGTTAATGGGATAGGCTTTGTTACAGCATCTTATATATTAGTGACTACTAATGAATTTATTAATATAAATAATCCCAAAAAGTACGCATGCTACAGTGGAGTGGTCCCATTCGAACACTCATCCGGATCCAGCGTAAGAGGCAAAACCAGGGTATCACAAATGGCCAACAAAAACATTAAGACACTGCTGCATCTGGCAGCATTATCAACAATACGAATGCAGGGAGATTTACGAGAATACTATAATTGTAAGGTATCTGAAGGTAAAAACAAAATGAGTGTCTTAAATGCTATTAGAAATAAACTCATCCTTAGAATCTTTGCCTGTGTAAACCAAAACAGAGAATATGAAAAAAATTATTGCCATAAATTTGCTTAAACCATAGTAATCGAATCGAGACCGGAACCCTGAACGATTGCAGGATTGCAGGATAATGTATTATGTATTATATGCGATAGGCGATGG
>JBGPAO010000344.1:0-4214 GCA_041480755.1 Bacteroidia bacterium | reverse complement strand
GCTTAATGGTGCCGACAGGCATGAAATTAACGTTTCAGATCTCGAAGACGGAGTTTATATAATCAATATCAGCGATATAGATAATAATGTCTATACACGCAGGATTATTATTAAATAAGCTTTCGGAACTAAAATTAAAAAAGGGGAGCCGGTCGGGTTCCCCTTTTTTTTGTATGCCCGGCAGGGCGCTGATACTTTTAATATAATTTACTCCCTCTAATGATCCTGCCGGAAATGACTTTAAGTTTTCTTCCCTGAAAGCAGGCAGGCTTCTCATTTCACAGATAAATAAATTTTTCAGTTAAAATTGACTATTTACCAAATAATTTTTATACTTTGTAATGTTTTAATATCTTTTCAATATTTCAAAAATAAACAAAACCAACTAAACTAAACTTCATGAAAAAATTTTTACTTATGAAGAAGTTTGCTTTAATTACTTCATGTTTTCTTATCTGGCTTTTGTTTCTGAATATGCAAAATGCCATTTCCCAGACAGTATCCGGGAACGTTATTTCAGCCGACGACCAGACACCATTACCGGGAGTCAATATCATAATCAAGGGAACTACAAGTGGCACCGTTACAGATCTGAATGGCAGTTACAATATTAATGCCGGCAGTGATGCCATCCTGGTTTTTTCATACGTGGGTTATGAATCACGGGAAATACCGGTCGGCGGACAAACCATTATCAATGTTGCCTTACAGCCTGATATAGTAAGCATTGCAGAAGTTGTTGCGATCGGATACGGTACAGTTAAGAGGGATGACCTGACAGGTTCTGTCGCGGTAGTCACTGCAGAAGACCTGAACAGATCTCCTGCATCTGATTTTGCCAAAGCATTGCAGGGCAGAACCACCGGCGTACTTGTCACCCAGTCGGGAGATCCCAGAAGTGGTGCTACATTACGAGTCAGAGGGATCGGTTCCATTAACAGCGATGATTCCCCACTGATCGTAATAGATGGAATAATAAGCGGAAAAATAACCTCCATTGCACCTGAGGATATTGAGACTGTGCAGATTCTGAAAGACGCCTCTGCTTCAGCTATATACGGTGCCAATGGCGCCAATGGGGTTATCATCATTACGACCAAAAGAGGTAAGCCTGGTAAAATCGATGTATCCTTATCAGTCTATGGAAGAATAAACCGGAAACCGAAATATTATGACCTGATGAATGCTAATGAATATGCTGCATTCTATGATACACTTCTTGTAAATAATGGCCAGACACCCGAGCTGGCATATTCAGATGGCTTCCGGCAATTCTATTATGGGGAAGGATGGGAAGAAGGTACCGATTGGCAGAAAGAGATCCTGCAGAAAAGTTACACCCAGAATTATTATTTCAGGGTATCAGGTGGCAGTGAAAACAGCAATTATAGTTTTTCTACCAATTATTATGATGAATCCGGTATATTAAAGCAGGTGGGGGCTAAAAGGATCAGCATACATGCTAACTCTGATTTCAAGATAGGGAAAATTCTGAGAATAGGAGAAACAGTTAACGTTGACCGCAGGATAACCCGCGGTACAGGCGGACAATGGGGGGAATCATTAATTGATTCACCGCTTATGAAGGTTCACAATAAAAACAATAAGGAGGGTTATGAAGGTTCTCAGATAGCATTTCTTTATGCCGTACCGGAGGAACTAAAATCAATTTACGGCGTTTCAGAAGATACAGTAGCCGTAAGAAATACCGGATATAATGATAAATTCAATCCGGTTGCATTACTCGAAGTTTCAGATGACAAAAACTATACAAACTCCATTCTGGCAAATATTTACCTTGAGTTAAAACCTTTAGATTGGTTAACTTACAGGATATCACCATCTATAGATGCTGGTTTTTCAAGAAGCAGGTCATGGACTCCTTCTTATGATTTAGGTGTCAGGTCAGTTCCACGAGCAAATCTCGATGTAAATTTTTCTGAAGGAATGACTCTTTCACTCGAAAATCAAATCACCTTTAGTAAAAGTTTCTCCAAACACAATTTTACTGCAACAGCAGTTAACCACATTCGAAAAGGACAATGGGATGATGCCAGTGTATCTGCTCCGGGTTTTATTTATGAACAACTCCCTGTTATAGGTCAGTCTGATTATGATTCAAGAGTTGCTTTGGGTGGCACATCTACATCAACAGATAACTCATATCTGGGCAGGCTGATTTATGCCTATGATTCGAAATACCTGTTGACAGCAAGTATAAGACGTGACGGATCATCAAACTTCGGTCCCAAAAATAAATGGGGGACATTTCCTTCCTTTTCTATTGCCTGGAAACTAAACCAGGACCTCCTGCCGAATGTGGAACAGATAAGTATGTTGAAAATCCGTTTTGGTTGGGGTAAGACAGGAAATGCAAGGATCGGGTCTTTCAGGTATCAGAATTTATTAGGGAGGCAGGATGAATTTTCCCCTGTTTTCGGTATAAATCAGACAGTAGCCCCTGCACTCAACGAAATGTATATCGTTGGCAATCCATTGATCAAATGGGAATCCGCTGCCATGACAAATTTAGGTGTGGATCTCATTGCCTTTAATGCCAAGCTTCAATTCAGCGGAGAATATTATTATAAAAAACAGGATGACCTTCTTATGCAGGTACCTATAACCTGGACCCTGGCAAAGGTGTCAGGCGGTTCCGTAGGAATGCCATGGTACAATATCGGTAAAATCCATAATACCGGTTTTGAGTTCTCTGCAACGTACCGGAAAATGGAAGGTGAATTCAATTATAGTATAACTGGAAACCTGACAACTGTCAAAAACATTGTAGATGATATTCCGGATGAAATTTTGAACGGGAATGTCACAACAAGAGAAGGGAACACGATCCGTAGCCTTTATGCATACGTATGTGAAGGTATTATCCAGGAGGATGATTTTGACAGCGAAGGTAATTATTTATATGCTAAACCATCACAAGGTGATCCACAGCCGGGCGACCTGCGTTTCAAAGATCTGAACAGGGATGGAATCATTAATGACATGGATCAGACTATTGTAGGGAAAGCATTACCTGATATGGTATATTCACTGAGCGTGGATCTGTATTATAAGAATTTCGATTTCATGGTATTCTTATACGGTATCCAAAATGCTCAGATAATCAGTGGTTTGCGCAGGAATAACGAATCACTTAGCGTCCAGGACCTTCAGCACAATAAATCCCGGGAATTTGCTGAAAACTATTATACACCCGGCAGGCCCTCAACTGAATTTATTCGTGCTGACCTGAATGACAAAAACCTGAATTCAAGGAATTCAACATGGTGGCTGGAGGAAGCTTCTTATTTGAGAATCAAAGATATACAATTAGGTTATTCAGTTCCTTTAGTAGCCACCCATTACCTGGGTATTGAACGGGCCAGAATTTACCTGAGTGCAATGAACCTTTTGACACTCACAAAATATACTGGTAATGATCCGGAATCAGCCATAAACAGCGGAGGATTTGACGACGGGGCTTATCCCCTGCCAAGATCATTTACTGCTGGTATTCAGATAGATTTTTAATAACTTCATAATCAAGTATAAAATGAAAAAGTATTTATTTAAATTATTCATGATATTTCCCCTCATTACGTTTTCAACTTGTAGTGAAGATTTCCTTACCGTTGAAAACCTGAACAACCTTTCTGTTGAATCATGGTATAAAACCTACGATGATTTTACACTTGCACTGAATTCATGTTATTGTTCACTGCCTGACGGTGGCCTGTATGGATTGCAGCACACTCTTTTATTCAATGCATTTGAAGACAGGGTGCTGTTTGAAACCACAGGATTTGACCAGTTTAATATCAATTCCACATCAGGCAATGTCAGTAATATGTGGCGTGCGGTATATTTCGGATTATACCGTCCTTCAATGCTCATCCGGAACCTGAAAGATAAAAATGTTAATGACATCGAAGGAATGAAGGATGAAGCTGTCAAGAATAATTACCTGGCCCAGGCCAAGACACTTCGTGCCATGACTTATTTCTTGCTGGTTACAATTTTTGACAGGCCCATATTTTATAATGAAAATTCAATTCCTGATGAAGATCTTCGGGCGGACCTTACAAATGGAGCCCGGGAAGATTTCTGGAACCAGATTGAGACAGATCTTACAGAGGCCATCCCTTACCTGCCACTTAAAAGCGAACTGGCTGCTGAAGACCTTGGCCGTATGACCAGAGGTGCCGCTCAGGCAT
>JBGPAO010000343.1:0-4216 GCA_041480755.1 Bacteroidia bacterium | reverse complement strand
CATCACAGATTGCCAGGGCCACCTCCCAGCCACCCGTGCCCTGAGTGACTTTCATCAGGCAGGTATTCCAGCCTTTTTTAAGTTTCACCGGGAAGGAATCCTCCCCGGGTGTAAATCCTCTCTGAACATTATTCTGGTGAACCAGATGACCGTTCAACCAGACCTTTATGCCATCATCGCTTCCGAGGTAGACCTCAGCGTCACGTTCTATTTCAGACCAGATATTAGTCTTCAGGTATATTACACAATTTTCTCCTCCAGGCATTTTACCTAGTTCAGCAATCCATTTACTATACTCACCGCCAAAAGGCATATCCTTCCATTCACCATTCCGTAAATCTTTTTCAGGCGGGAATGTTATGTCAAATAACTGAAGGCCATTAAGTCCTTCCCTGGAATAGGTTTCAGATACCTTCCATACATTAATGTGTGCTTCAGGAGGAATTGACCTGAACCTGATCTGAGCCATTTCCTCATCTGTAAAAAATATATCACTCGAAACCGGCACTGCATCCCAGCATTGTTCCAGGGCACCTGTAACTGGTTCTTTAACGGGGATAAGGAAATATTCCTTTCCATCTTTACCGGTTTCAATTTTACCCCCGCTTCTCAAAACCGCATCCCTGACAAGTTTAGCACAGACATCAATTAATTTACTTACGCTGTAATCAGTATAAGAAAATTTAGTATTGTAATCCAATGCACTTATATATTCATCCGGCAGGTTTTCAAAGCCAATAGTGGTAAAAAGAATACCTCCGGAGTTGGCTGGATTGCAATCGGAATCCTGTCCACACCGGGTGGAAATTATAATAGTTTTTTCAATATCTCCCTTACCGTACAGCATTCCTATAACTATATATGCGCCATTGATCTTGGCGTCGATGTTATAAGGATCCCCGGGTTCGCTGCATGAAAATTTGCGGTATTGGGGATTCAGTTGGTATTTCTCATTGACCAGAATCCATGTCTTTTCCCAGTCATCAGGATTTTCCCTGTACCATTTCAGGACATCACTGATGCACTCATGATACTGACTTCCCTCGGGAATGCATTTTAATCCTGCTTTGACTATTTTCTCCATATCATCCTCAAAAAAAGCCTCAGCATACATACCGGAGACAAATTGTCCGTCGTACAATCCGTCACCATAGTTCATCAGCCTGCCAAATATTTCACCAAGCTGAATAGCAATGTTTGGCATTCCGGGGGAGATGAGTCCGGCATAATCTGCTTCAATCTGATAATCAATATCGTCTGCATGACTGTTATAAGCGGGATGACCGGAGGCAGGAGGAGCAATTCCGCTTCTCAGATTATCCCGTCCGGCTTTATTTGCATGCCAGAGGGCATATTGACTGTTGGCAAAATCAATTCCTGCCTGGCGGATAGATACATCAAATCCATATTTTTCAAGTGTCCTGAGAAATGTCATTTCGACATAAATATCGTCCTGGTTGAACTGATTCACCATAACCGGATCCCAGTCAGGAATTTTAGCTTCAGGTATTATTTCTCCTTTCCAATTGAATTCGGTTGGTCCGCCAGTTCCAACTCCCACCATTTGCCCAATCCATCCGGCCTTGACCTTATCCATATATGTATCTACAGAAATTCTGCGGTATTTGCCATTTCCGGATTTACAACTGAAGAGAACCGGAATTAAAATCAGAAAAGAGAAAAAGACAATTTTTTTCATTTTTAATATTATTACTTTTATATCGGGCAGATCATAAAACAAATCCAAAATTAACCATTACAATGGCAACTTCATTTAAATCCTTTAAAAATACAGTATTAAGGATAAGGAGCACTTTTATATTAATAACGTTCAATCTCTTGGTGCTGGTTTCCTGTACGAGTATAACCAGTTATAATTCTTCAGGTCATAAAGACCTGGCGGATAAGGTTGAACTTCAGCTGAAAACAGCAGAGCAGTATATTACAGCTGAGGGAACTATGTACCGGCTGTCAAAACTTGACAACCTTGAATTCAATGAATTTGCTCAACCGGATGAATTTTTTCCTGCAATTATGCTGGATCCCGGTAAAACCTTTCAGTCAATTGAAGGATTCGGAGGAGCTCTGACAGATGCCTCCGCTGAGACATTTTATAAGCTTCCGAAAGAAAAACAGGAAGAGATCCTAACGGCATATTTTGATCCTGAAAAGGGTATCAGGTACAATCTTTGCCGTACGAATATAAACAGCTGCGACTTCTCAAGTGATAGTTATGCATATGATGAGGTTGATGGGGATGCCAGTCTTGAACATTTTACTATTGATCATGATCGCAAGTATAAAATTCCTCTCATCAAATCTGCCATTGAAAGATCAAAAAATAATCTTAAGCTATTCGCTTCGCCATGGAGCCCTCCGGCATGGATGAAAACAAATAACAATATGCTGCAGGGAGGCAAATTAAAGCCGGAATATTACCAGAGCTGGGCCGATTACTATGTTAAATTCATCAGGGAATATGAGAAGGAAGGATTGGCAATGTGGGGACTTACCGTCCAGAACGAACCCATGGCTACACAAACATGGGAATCCTGCATTTATACGGCTGAAGATGAAAGGGACTTTGTGAAGAAATGGCTTGGCCCGACATTAGAGAAATCAGGACTTAATGACCTGAAGCTGATGATCTGGGACCATAACAGAGGAATAATGTATCAGCGGGCTAAGATCGTGTATGATGATCCGGAAGCATCAAAATATATATGGGGTACAGCAATACACTGGTATACGGGTGATCATTTTGAAAATTCCGGGCTTTTGAATGATGCATTTCCGGATAAAAAAATACTGTTCACCGAGGGTTGTGTCTATCCTTTTAATTTTGACAGCATTGAAGAATGGCACTGGGGAGAGAGATACGGGGAATCAATATTAAGGGATCTGAATAATTCAGTTGCAGGATGGGTCGACTGGAATATTCTCCTGGATGAAACGGGCGGTCCGAACCACGTATCAAACTTTTGTTTTGCGCCGGTTATAGGTGATACCAGGAATGGCGAGGTCCATTATATGAATTCGTTTTATTATATAGGCCATTTCTCGAAATTCATCCGGCCAGGCGCAAAAAGGATAATCTGCTCTTTAAATAACGACGACCTGCTGGCAACTGCATTTTGTAATCCGGACGGTAAAATTGTAGTGGTTGTCCTGAATATAACAGATAATAATATGGATTTTAAAATCTGGGTTGAGAATAAAGCAATTGGAACCAAAAGTCCGGCTCACTCAATCGCAACAGTGGTTTTTAATTAATACTGGCTAATTCCCGGCCAAATTGGAGTTCAGATTTATGCAGTAGAATATTTATGATCAGACCTGGAAATATATCCATTTTTATCATATTGCTTATCAGCTGTATTTTCTGCAACAGTAAGAACCAGAGCAACATAACAGATTGGCCACAATGGAGGGGGCCTGGACGGGATGGCATATGGCATGAAAAAATATCTCTGGATTCATTAAAACCGGATAATATTAAAAAAATATGGAATGCCCCTGTTGGTCCCGGATATTCCGGGCCAACGGTCTCTGATAAACGGGTGTATGTAATGGATTATATCAAAGAGCCATTGCCTTCTGAAAGGGTACATTGTTTCGATGCTTTATCCGGCAAATCCTTATGGACATATGAATATCCGTGTGAATATTATGCGGTAGGTTATCCTTTAGGCCCGAGGGCTTCAGTCCTTATAAATGAAAATATGGCTTATTCATTCGGCACAATGGGACATCTGTTTTGTTTTAATGCTTTATCAGGAGATGTTATCTGGCATCACAATACTTTGGAGGAATATTCCAGCCGGATACCTGTATGGGGTTTAGCTTCTTCTCCTATTGTTGAGAAGAATCTGGTCATAGTCCAGGCAGGAGGCCAGCCAAATGCCTGTATTATGGCATTCAATAAATATACCGGGGATGAAATCTGGCGTGCTCTGGAGGATGAAGCTTCCTATTCAGCTCCTGTTATTATTGATCAGGCAGGAAAAAAAGTCCTTATTTGCTGGACGGGAGAGAATGTTACCGGACTGAATCCCGGTACAGGTGAAGTTTACTGGAAAATTCCTTTTATTCAAAAAAGAGGAATAATAAATATTGCAACACCGGTTTATTCGAAACCATATCTTTTTGTAAGCAGTTTTTGGGATGGATCCATGCTGATCCGTTTGGACCAGCATAAACTGGAAGCCGAAAAGAT
>JBGPAO010000342.1:0-4226 GCA_041480755.1 Bacteroidia bacterium | reverse complement strand
GCTAAATCATTATAATATGCCACTGAATCGCCATCTAATTTGAAAGCTTCCTGACCATAATAATCAGCTTTCTCAAAAAAACCAGCAATAGAATATGCTCCGCTAAGGGCTCTTAATATAAATGGGAGTTCTGATCCGTGGTTAAGGGATGCAGCTTTTTGATAATTATCAATTGACTTAAGAAGGTCATCCCCCCAGCTATACAAATCTCCTTTAATAATGTAAGCATTCCAATCGTTTGGATTGAATTTTATGGCTTTGTCACATTCTTCTATTGCCTGTTCTGATTTACCGATTTCATTATAATAATCCCCCCTGATAGCATATGCTTCAGCCAGTTGATTATCAAAAGAAAGGGCAATATCTGCAAGAATCAGAACTGAATCCATAAAATTTTCTGTAAAAAATTCTTTATAATAATATTTTTGTCTATATACTGTTGCTAATCCGGCATATGCCTGGGCGAAAGTCGAATCATATTCCAATGCTTTATGATAAAAATCTTCGGCTTTTTCCAATGCTGCCCTGTTAGTATTGTCAGTCCAATATTTGTTAAGCTCATCTTTTCCTCTCTGATAAAAATCGTATGCTGTAAGGCTTGCTGTAGGAATTTTTTCAATGAGTTGTTTTTCTTCCGGAGAAATCACAGCATTCACTTCCCTGGCAATTGTCTGAGCAACTTCGCTCTGTACAGAAAAAATATCATTCCAGTTCCTGTCATATTCATTAGCCCATTTATGGCCTTCTTTTCCTGTTTTAATTAACTGGACGATTAATCTCGCATTATCACCAAACTTTTGAAAACTGCCTTCCAGGAGATATGCTACATCAAGCTCCTTACCGATAACACTTAATGTTTTATCTGTTTTACGGTATTGTTCAACAGATGTCCGTGACATAATCCGTAAATCTTTAATCTTTGATAAGTGAAGCAGGATTGCGTCCATCATACCATCCGCAAGATATTGTTTCTCAGGGTCATCACTAAGTGATACAAAAGGTAATACAGCGATGGATTTTTCAGGTTCTGTCCTGTTTGAAACGGATTTTCTGTTACCTGTAATATTAAATATGAATAAAGACAGTATGACAGCGATTACAACCAGGAAAAATCCTGATAACAGTATAATTAACCTTTTTCTTGGAATACGGATAGTATCTTTGGAATCATACAACTCTTTAATTTCATGCATAGTTTCTGCTTCCGGCTTAACCTGACTGACAATTCTGTTGTCTTTATATTTCTGATACCATTTAATTATGGTAGCAAGGTTATTAAGAACCGGTTTTACCTGTTCGGGATCAAATTCTTTGGGATGGGCACCATAAATTGATAAACTGTTCAAGTGATCCATTGAAGTTATAATATGAGAAGGCACCTTTTCTTCCTTGTTCAGTTTATCAATAATTCCCTTTAGTGGTTCTGTTTTACGGGGTCTTTTTAATTCACTTTCGCACAGCTCAGTGATAATCACTTCCAGACACCTTCTCGAATAGAGCATGACAACATTCGTATCTTTTGTCTCTGTCAATTGCTCCAATTCTTTCTCCAATTCAGGAAACCGACCTTTTATTGAGGTGTATAATGATTCAAGCTCTTTTATTTCGGCGGACCAGATCTGCATGAGGATAGTTATTACAAACGATATTTAATAGTATAAAATTAAAGTAATCCAATCTAAAATCAAATTGTGATTGATAAATAGTTCGGGCTAGTAATTGTTCAATCAATTAAAAGGCCAGACACTTATATCGAACTCATGTTAAATTAATTATCTTTCTGGGATTTATACGAAAAACTTTATTAATCATGTCTGAAGGTAATAACAAAAGGTCGTTAAAATTCAGATTGAGTTTCAAAAATCACAAGCCGCTCTTTGGCGCAATTGATCTGTTAAAATATATCGGCCCGGGATTACTGGTAACAGTAGGTTTTATCGATCCTGGCAATTGGGCTTCAAATCTGGCTGCCGGATCAGATTTTGGTTATAAACTATTATGGATGGTGACACTGTCAACAATTATGCTGATAATTCTTCAGCATAACGTAGCCCATCTTGGAATTGCAACCGGTTTATGTTTATCTGAAGCAACTAATAAGTATGTACATAAACGATATTCGAAAGTTATCCTGTCCACTGCAATGCTGGCATCTGTGTCCACTTCCCTTGCTGAAATTCTCGGCGGTGCCATTGGGCTGAATATGCTCTTCAGGATACCAATAAAAGCAGGAGCTGTACTGGTAACAGTTTTTGTAATTATCATGTTATATACCAACTCATACCGGATTATTGAGAAATGGATTATAGCTTTCGTTTCAATTATCGGTCTTTCATTTATCTATGAGCTTTCGCTGGTTCATATCGATTGGGGTGAAGCGGCAGTATCATGGATTAAGCCGGCCTTCCCTGCAGGTTCAATGATAATCATTATGAGTGTACTTGGAGCCGTTGTGATGCCGCATAATTTATTTCTGCATTCTGAAATTATTCAGAGTCGCCAGTGGAATCTTCAGGATAAAAAGATCATCAGGCGTCAGCTTGATTATGAGTTTTTCGATACTTTATTCTCGATGATTATCGGTTGGGCCATAAATAGCTCTATGATCCTTCTGGCAGTCGCCACCTTTTTTAGTACACACAGCAGTGTTGATGAATTGCAACAAGCACAACACTTACTCGAACCTTTACTGGGTTCTAATGCTGCAATTGTATTTGCTGTTGCACTTCTTTTCTCCGGCGTGGCTTCTTCAATCACCTCAGGTATGGCTTCAGGTTCAATATTTGCCGGTTTCTTCAATGAACCATTTGATATAAAGGATAATCATAGCCGATTGGGAGTATTGATTTCATTAGTTGGTGCCCTTATAATCATTTTTCTCATTTCGAATCCCTTCAAAGGCCTTATCTTATCCCAGATGATGCTGAGTATGCAGCTTCCGGTAACCATATATACGCAGATTTACCTTACTTCGTCAGGCAAAGTCATGGGAGAATACAAAAACACTTCATTCATGAAAGTTCTACTTTATGTGATAGGGGCAATTATAACCATACTTAATATAATGCTCTTGATTAGTTTTTGTCTGTAAAATTGCTCACTTTGATCCGGACTGAGGTGCTCAGTTTAACCGGAACTTCCACTTTTTTCTGAAAGTATTTTCAGAATTATTTTGATACAATAAAAATAACATATAAATTTGTATTTATATAAATGATATTTTATATGGATGATCTGAAAAAACTTCAGCTGATCTTTCAAACGTTGTCTGACTACAATCGGTTAGGAATGATACAATTCATTTGTGAAAAAGAAAGATCAGTCGGGGAAATTGTGAAAGCAACAAAACTTTCACAGCCACTGGTTTCACATCATCTTAGAGTATTAAAAGAAAGCGGGGTCCTGGAAACCAAACGGAATGGGCCATTTATATTTTACTATATAAAAGATAAAAAAATCCTTGATGCGATTAATCTTTTCCTGGAACTTTTTAAGAACTCCAATTTTAAATACAAAACCAGTTCCAGGTTATGTTCTGATTGGATAATTACCAATTTCAATAATAAAACATAGGAGGACCGGGCCATGTCAATTAAAGAAAAACTTATGAATGAAATGATGGATCATCAATTTCAGAGCATGTCTGCAGATGATAAAAAGCAAATGATGGAAACTATGATGGAAAAATTCTTCTCATCGATGTCTGATGATGAAAAGAAAGATATGATGTCGGGTATGATGGGCAAAATGATGGGGAATAATCCTATGATGGGTATGATGTCAATGATGATGGGAGGCAAAGGTAAAAACTTTGAAAAAAGAGATGAAAAAAGTAAAATGCCATGGGATATGTGTTGTGAAATGATGACCGGAATTAAGGAGACTGCAAATAGTGCAAAATTTGCCACATCTGAATTGAGAGGATTGTTTGATGAATGGTGTCAGCAAATTGAGAAGGAGTTATTGGACTTTATAAAAGAAAAAGGATCAATAAAAATTGATGAGATGGCTGAGAAATTCAGCCTTTCAGAAGAAAGTGTCAAGTATTTGCTAAGCAGGCTGGCTAATAAGAATTTGATAGATTACAAAGCATAATTATTACGGATTTTGCTCGAAATCTCAGACGAGCCATCAGGATATTTAAAACTGATACACAAATCAGATCTTCCAATGTTATTTTCTTTTCGTTCAGTAGATATAATTATGTAACTTCCATCGGGAGCTAT
>JBGPAO010000341.1:0-4251 GCA_041480755.1 Bacteroidia bacterium | reverse complement strand
CGATATTTTCTTTCGGATGCCTTTACAGCAATTTCAATTTGTTCGCGCTCAGTTATTTTCATTTGAAGGTCTGCAGTTTTTTCTACAACCTTCTTTTCCAGGGTAGCTCTCAGATTACTCAGCTTAGCCTGGGTTTCTATAAGCTTCCGGGTTTTTTGAACGGCTCCCTCATAGGTCGAGAGTAACATGCTAAGGATCTGAAAACGTGTTGAGTTAACCAGGTATTTTTTACCTTCAAACAATACATCAATATTTTCCTGTTCCATTCTAACATCATCCTCAGCAGGTTTGCTGTTGAGAACAGAATAAATGCGCGACATCAGATGCTCCTCATTGAATGGCTTCATCACGTAACTGTCAGCGCCGCACTCCAATCCTTTCAGAACATCTTCCATGCGAGTAAGGGAAGTCAGAAGGATAACGGGAACTTTACTTAAATCATCATCAGTCTTAATCCGTCTGCACAATTCATATCCATCCATTACAGGCATAAGGATATCGGTTATAATCAGTAACGGGCGATCTTTCCTTACCAGTTTCATAACTTCCTGACCATTCAGGCCATGAAGGACTTTATACCCGTTTTTTTCAAGGATATATTTCAGTTCTTCAGCCTGTGTCAGGCTGTCCTCAGCAATTGCTACTATTTTTCGTATTTTTGGAACCATATAGTGTAAAACTGAATATCAATGTTTTTATCGGTTCATGCCACAGGTTAAAAATATTTATTGATCAGCGGCAGGAGATCAACAGACTTAACCGGTTTGGATAAATAATCATCACACCCGGCTTTTCTGCTATCTTCCTTTTCTATCTCACCTGCATAGGCAGTAAGTGCGATTACCGGAAGATTTTTCCTTAGACTTTTAATGGACTTCGTTGCGGTATATCCATCCATCAGTGGCATTTTAACATCCATCAGAACAAGATCAATATTTTTATCCGACCTGCATATTTCAACAGCTTCCTGTCCATTTTTAACCCAGATAAGCTGAACACAGGTATTGGTTAAGACTTCTTTAATAAATGAATAATTATTCTCATCGTCCTCAGCAATAAGGATGACTTTATCCTTCCATAAATAAATAGTCCTGCCGGAGATATCTTTAGTGATTTTATCCGTTACATCAATATCTTCCCGAACAGAATGAACCGGTTTGTATGGCAGGGTAAAGTAAAATGTAGATCCCTTACCTAATTCTGATTCAGCCCAGATTTCTCCTCCCAGCAACTTTACCAGGTTTTTTGAAATCGTTAGTCCTAACCCGGCTCCTTCATAAAGTTTAACCTTCTGGTCTTCAATTTTATGGAATCTCTCAAAAATGAAATCCTTTTTATTTTCCGGGAAACCTATTCCTGTATCCTTAACATAAAACCGTAACATCTGGCTACCTTCTACGGTATAACCCGTTTCAATGTAGCCGGAATCAGTATACTTCAATGCATTATCAAGAAGATTTGAGAGTACCTGTTTTAACCTGTAAGGATCTGTGAGAATCTTAAAATCTTCTCCCGAAATTGCCTTGTTCAGGCAGATTTCAATATTTTCCTTTCCTTTTTTATGTTTTTGCTCTTCAAAAAAAGAACATAATTCGGTAAGTATTTTATTTACAGAAGTTTCTGCCACCTTTATCCCTAATTGTCCGGCTTCGATCTTTGAACTGTCAATTATATCGTCTATCAGATGTAATAATCTGTCGCCACTTTCTCTGATACGGGGGATAAATTCGTTTCTTTTTTCATCTGTAATTCCCGGATCTGTCAGCAGACTTGAAAATCCGAGCAAGGCATTCATCGGGGTCCGGATCTCATGAGACATGTTGGCTAAAAATGCTGATTTAAGTTTGTTTGCTTCTTCCGCCTGCTCTTTTGCAAGAATCAACTCATTTTCCATGATCTTGCGTTCTGTGATATCTCTGGAAATACCACAGGTTCCGATAATATTTCCTTCATAGTCATAAAGAGGTAATTTGCTGGTAGTAACCCATGTTTCTCTTCCATCAGGCCAGATTTCCTTTTCTTCTTTGTTTACCACGGCAAGACCCGTTTTTATTATTTCCTGTTCATCCTTAAAGGACTGGCTTGCATGTTCCCCGGTAAAAATGTCGAAATCGGTCTTGCCCATAGCTTCCGATGGATCCTTGAGGCCAAACCATTTGGCCATCTTCTTATTGATTCTTAAAAACCGGCTTTGCTTATCCTTGAAGTAAATATTATCGGGGCTGTTATCAATCAGTGCGCTTAACAATTCTTTTTCACGAGCCAGTTTTAGCTCTGCTTCTTTATTCTCGGTGATGTCCGTAAAGAAACCTATATTGCAATTTCTGTTGTCAATCAGAATCTTGGATGAATTGATGTTTGTGTAAATAATAGTCCCGTCTTTCCGCAGACAGGGTAAACCATAGGCAAGCGTTTTTTCTCCGCGGGCCTGAGCCTCAAATTCTGAAATCACATGTTCGAGTGAATCTTTTGGGTGAATGTCAACTACACTCATTCCTTCGAATTCTTTTTTTGTATAGCCCAGCATTTTGCATATTGCCGGATTGGCATAACTGAATTTCCTTGTTTCTAAATCCGCAAACAATATCCCCTCGGGGCTACCCTCAAATAGCATCTTATATTTCTCCTCGCTTTTACGAAATGCATCTTCAGCCTGCCTGTGTTTTTCTTCCAGGTTAATGCTATACAGTGCAAAGGAAATATCTCCGGCAACTTCATACAGAAGATCGTGTTCCTCTTTATCTGTCTTTAAATCAGGGGATAATTTGATAGTCAGGAATCCCAATATGTCACCGTCATGTTCCAGCCTGATAGTCATGGATTCCCTGTAAGTATCCTTTTTTACAATCGGACAATCAGAACATTCCGGTTTTTGAGAAGATGCCAGTACAATTCCCGTTTGTTTCAAAGCTTCCTGACAGCAGTGAGCCAATTTGCCATTTTCAATATTCTTTATGAAAAGGGAAAATTCTTTTCCGATACCTTTACTTGCATGATTCAACAAATTCATATTTTCATCAAAAAGGAGAATCCATGCGCTATCATAGCCGCGGACACTAACCAGGCTGCTACAAATACTTTTTATCAGTTTTTCGGTATCTTTCTCTCTTACAATGAGTTGATTTACGTTACGAATAGATATTAATACCTTGTTGACGTGTTTTAGCCTAAGTGTACGCCCTTCAATTATTTCCTCAAGTTTCTTATTTAATGTTTTAAGCTCATCCCTTGTGGATTTCAATTTTTCATTAACCTGTATAAGTTCTCTGTTTTTTTGTATTGAATTTTCATAGGTAGATAAAAGAAGGTCCAGAATCTGAAGGCGGTCTGAATTGACATAATACTTCTTGTTTGCAAAAAAGATCTCTATACCCATTTCTGACAGCCGTTCTTTTCTCAGTTCCTTGTTTCTAAGGATATTGTGAATACGGGAGAGAAGATACTTTTCGTTATAAGGTTTAGTAATAAAGTTATCAGCACCACATTCAAGGCCTTTAATCACATCCGCTGAATCGGAAAGTACAGTTAAAAGGATCACCGGAATACCTTTAAGTTGATCATCTGTCTTAATCGCCTTGCACAATTCATACCCATTTATTTCCGGCATTATAATATCGGATATGATCAATAGCGGTCTTTCCCGCCTGGTCATATCAAAAGCGTCTTTTCCATTCCTTCCATGTAATACCCTGTATCCATTCTTTGTAAGAATATGTTTCAAATGTTCAGCCTGGGTGGGACTGTCTTCTGCGATAACAATCAGATTGTTATTATTTTTTTTCATTTGTTAATGCATTTTTGAACCTGATTTTGCCAGAATTTCAGCGATCCTCTCCGGAGATAAAGCCTGATCGGCCGCTCCAATCCTGAGCGCCTCACCGGGCATACCGAATACGACAGAACTTTCTTCATTCTGAACTACAGTGAGGGCTCCCTTATCTTTCATAGCTTTCAACTCATCAGCTCCGTCTTTGCCCATTCCGGTAAGCAGAACTCCCAGAGCATTCGGACCAAAGGATTGTGCGACTGAACGAAAAAGGTAACTAACGGAAGGTTTTAATCCATTCTCCGGAGGTTGATTGTTTAAATCGATTTTACTTCCCCGGATTATCCCCATGTGAAAATTATCGGGAGCGATATAACCAATGCCTGCTGATATTGATTCGCCGTCCTCAGCGATCTTCAGTTTAATGCCGGACGTTGCCGATAACCATCCATGGAACCCCTTTACAAATCCTTTGGCAATGTGTT
>JBGPAO010000340.1:0-4256 GCA_041480755.1 Bacteroidia bacterium | reverse complement strand
GTCCTTTTGCAGTCACGTAACGGAAATCAACATGGAACAGTTCAAGTACCTGCTCACTTGGTTTCACTAACTGCTGAACGTGGTCAAGCATAATGATCTCCTCCTCCTTTTCCAGATACCTGAGCAGCCCGATATATGCTTTTTTGTGAATCCCGGTCTGAAATCCCCCCAGGTCAATTGGTACACGGTCGGGAATTTGAAAGTTCAGTGCGGCCTGAACCCTTTCACGGGAGGTCATGTATTCTTTCTTTGCCATTATGATCATTTGCCAGCAAAAATAACGCCAATGCTCAAACTTAACTTTACAAATAACAAAATAAAGATTTTCTGAATATCTTTTAATAATATTCCAAAGGAATAGCCAATTCAGAGTTAATAATTAAATTTAGACTCAGTAATATACTATTTAACCATGAAGAAAAGTCATTTTCTGAAAATAACGGGACTTGTCCTGTTGATGATCTTAATCCTGAATTGCAATAAAAAGCCTGTTCCTATTGGCATCCAAACGATTGCAGAACTCAAAACGTTTTTTACTGATCCTCCTTCTGAATACCGCAGTATACCACTCTGGGATTGGAACGGTAAGATTACGGAAGAAGGTATCGATTTCCAGATGGAGGAATTCAAGAAAGCCGGTATTGGCGGTGTATTTGTTCATCCTCGTCCCGGACTCATTACCGAATACCTTTCTGATGACTGGTTTAATCTGTTTAATCATACCGTACAGAAAGGAAAGCAGCTGGGCATGGAAGTCTGGATTTATGATGAGAACTCATACCCTTCAGGTTTCGCCGGGGGACATGTACCTGCTGAAATGCCGGATTCATATAAACATGGTACCGGTCTCAGCTTAGAGATCCAGCCGGAACTGAACATTGCTATTTCGGACACACTGGCTGTCGTTCTAAAGAAAACAGATAATGGATTTGAAGATATCTCAGCAACTATTGACCAGGAAAACGGGAAGAGGGGGACATATTATATTTTCCGGAAAACTTATCCCGACAAATCGCCATGGTTTGGAGGATTTCCTTATGTCGATCTGATATATCCGGGAGTGACAGAAAAATTTTTGGAACTGACCATGACAAAAGGATATGAGAGAAACATTGCTGATTTCGGTCAGACTGTAATGGGAGTTTTTACTGATGAGCCAAATCTGGAAGCAGCTATGTCGGAAGGGTCCCTGTTGCGCTGGACTCCTGATTTATGGAAAGCATTTGAGCACCGCTGGGGGTATGATCTGAAAACAAATCTGCCTTCCCTGATTGAAGAGACTGGCAACTGGAAGAAAGTCAGGCATGATTATTACGAACTGATCCTTGAACTTTTTGTGGACAGGTGGGCAAAGCCATGGAGCAAATACTGCGATGAGAAAAATCTGAAATGGACCGGTCATTACTGGGAACATGGCTGGCCGGAACCAACCGATGGTTCCGACGAACTGGCTTTCTATATATGGCACCAGCAGCCAGGTGTGGATATGCTCGGGAATCGACTGGATACCGCCGGACTGGGCGGACAATTTGGGAATGATCGGGCTGTCCGGGAATTGCGGAGTGCCGCTAATCAGGCAGGCAGGACACGAACCCTGAGTGAAACATATGGCGGGGGTGGTTATGAAATGAATTTCGAATTACAGAAGCGGCTTGTTGACTGGGAATGTGCTATTGGTGTCAATTTTGTCAATCAGCATCTTTCATATTATTCCATGAACGGAGTGCGCAAGTTCGATTATCCGCCATCATTTACATATCACGAACCCTGGTGGGATAACTATAAATTAATGGGAGATTATATAGGACGCATGTGTATGGCAATGTCGTCAGGTGAGCAAATCAACAGTACACTCGTACTTCAGCCCAATACCACGGCATGGATGTATTTCTCGCGGAAAGTAAGAAATCAGAAGATCAATACCATACGCAATGGTTTTAAAAACTTTATTTACAGGATGGAGCAAAAACATCTGGAATATGACCTGGGATCGGAAAATGTGCTGAAAGTCCTGGGAAGTGTAAAAGGTGGCAGGCTGAGGGTAGGCCAACGCGACTACTCACTGGTAGTTATTCCGGCCCAGATGGAGAATATCGACCAGACGACATTTGATCTCCTGAAGGGATATCTGAAAAAAGGAGGCAACATTTTATCGTTTAATCAGAATATATCATTTATAGATGGAACAGAATCTTCCATTGTAAAAGATCTGGCCGCTAAATATGCAGACCAATGGACAGTTGCTGAAAGCCTTGAGGATGCAACTGCCCTGAGTCTGCTTACAAGGGAGGAATTTAAAATGAATGACCAGACCGGGAATGGTATGCTTTATCATCAACGCCGCATACTAACCGACGGACAGCTGGTTTTTATTGTGAATTCACATCCATCGAAAAAAGCAGGTGCTGAAATTACAGTTGACGGGAAATATGTGACCTTGCTTGATTTAGTCGGGGGGAAAATTTATAGTTATCCGGCAAAGACTGCTGACGGGAAAGTAACTTTTCAGGTCAATCTCGATCCGGCAGGAAGCGCATTATTCTCGGTAACTGATCAGCCATCCAACGAACCAGTATATCAGACAATTTCAGGTATTGAAACGATGGTTGAAAGCAATAATCCTGTTACTGTAAAGCGAGAGTCCGAAAATGTCCTGATGGTGAATTGGCTTGACCTGAAAACTGCAAAATCTGACAAAAAAGACATTTATTTCATGAATGCCCTGATTGGCCTGTTCACTGAAAACGGAATAGAAATGGGCAATCCATGGCAGCATAAAATTCAGTACAAAAAAGATTGGCTGGCGCTCGATTCATTATTTAAGAATGATCAGGGCTTTGAAGCCAGTTATCATTTTTATATCAATCCGAACCTGAATGAAATATCGATGAAAGGAATACGTGCCGTGGTTGAGCGTCCCGAAATGTGGAAAGTAAGTGTTAACGGGCAGACAGTTGAAAAAAATCCCGGAGTCTATTGGATCGAAAAAGATTTTCCTGTTTACTCTGTCGGACAATTTCTGAAACACGGCAAAAATACACTGACACTGAAAGCCTCCAGGATGAATATACTTGCCGAAATTATGCCAATTTATGTGTTAGGCGATTTCCTTGTAAAACCAGGCAAAACAGGTTTCGAGATCACGGATGGAGATATTAATGCGCCGGGTTCATGGCGGGAAGCAGGCTTGCCTTTTTATTCTCAGAAAGTGGCTTATTCGAAAAATTTTAACATTTCCAAAATTGATGGAGCTGCCTATAAGGTGAAGCTGCCCGCGTGGAATGGAACAGTGGCAAGCGTGCTTGTTAATGGGCAGCCGGCAGGACTGATAGCCTGGCAGCCATATGAACTTGATGTAACTTCACTGCTAAAAGAGGGAGCTAATGAAATAACCATTAAAATAACCGGTAGTCTGAAAAATACCTTTGGATTCTTCTACCAGAAAAGTGATAGCTGGATCTTTGGTCCCTGGTCGTGGAACTATGCTCCTGCTAAAATCCCTTCAGCTTCTGAATATTTTCTGATGGATTACGGATTATTCCAGCCGATGCAACTGGTTATGGT
This sequence comes from Bacteroidia bacterium, assembly GCA_041480755.1. Taxonomy (GTDB): domain Bacteria; phylum Bacteroidota; class Bacteroidia; order Bacteroidales; family SM23-62; genus LJUQ01. The sequence goes on along the minus strand of JBGPAO010000340.1, from coordinate 692 downwards.
GAAGTAGATAATAATAATGAGCTTTATGAAACGAAGAGATTTTTCTAAATACAGCCTGCTTCTTGGCATGGGTGCGATGGCAGGATGCAAACCGGGCAGTTCCGGTAGCACTGATGAGCAGGTAAAAAAAATAACCTCGAAATTAAACACTGGATCATATACTGAACCGTCCAGGAAACTGCCCGCAAGAGATTTCGATGTGGTCGTTGCCGGAGGTGGAACGGCAGGGGTTGTTGCAGCACTGGCCGCATCAAAACAAGGTGCAAAAACAATTTTGATCGAATCAAAAGGTTATCCTGGAGGAACTATTGTTGAAGGAGGTACCGCACTTCATAGTTTCTATAATATATGGAAAGCTTTCCCCGGAGTTGAAAAACGCCAGGTAGTCAGAGGTATCCCCCAGGAAATTATCGACCGTCTGCTTAAAGTGGGCGGAACGGCTGGCCATCCCGAAATGTCAGTAGGTGCAGAATTTGATTCTGTTTGTACCGCTGTAGATACAGAGTTATACAAACTGGTGACCTTTGAAATGCTGGTTGAGGCAGGTGTCAATGTTTGTGTTAATACTCTTCTTACAGGAGCGATAATGGAGGGAGCTGCATTAAAGGGAGTTATTATAGAAAGCCGGTCGGGTAGAGAAGCTATCTTTGCGAAATCTTTCGTGGATTGTACAGGTTATGGTGATCTTGCAG
>JBGPAO010000339.1:0-4260 GCA_041480755.1 Bacteroidia bacterium | reverse complement strand
TTTAGAAAGAGAAAATATAATATCGATATTAATATCAACATAATTAGCAAACCATGAACCCTCTTCTCGGCATCGGTCTTATCGCCCTTGGCAGTATTGGAGCTGCAAGTTTTTATGTCCCTTTTAAAAAAGTGAAAAAATGGGCATGGGAATCATACTGGTTAAGCCAGGGTGTTGCGGCATGGCTTATCGCACCCTGGATATTTGCCCTGTTTACTGTCCCCGGAGGTACCCTGCTGAAGATACTGTCTGAGTCCCCGTCATCCGCGAAATTATTGGCCATGCTATTTGGTGCTCTCTGGGGTATCGGGGGACTTACTTTTGGTTTAAGCATCCGGTACCTTGGTGTCGCCATGGGCCAGAGCATTGCCCTTGGATTCTGTGCAGCTTTCGGCACTCTTATCCCGCCGATTGTTGCTGGCGATAACCTGTTTGGTTCCACTGCCGGAATTCTGACTTTAGCCGGAGTGGCAATCTGTATTGCCGGGATTGTGATCATAGGATATGCAGGGTCTTTGAAAAACAAGAATCTCACTGATGAGGAACGAAAAGCAGCTGTCAAGGAATTTGCACTTAAAAAGGGATTGATCATTGCTGTCTTTGCAGGTATTATGAGCGCCTGTTTCAATTATGGATTCGAGGTCGGAAAACCAATTAATGAAGTTGCACGGCAATATGGAACAAACGAATTGTTCCTCAGCAATCCGACTTTAATATTCATACTCCTGGGAGGCTTTGTTACCAATTGTGCCTACTGTGTTTATCTTAACATAAAGAATAAAACAGGCAGAGATTATTTCTCAGTGGATGCCGGCACATTCCTGAATAATATTTTCTTTACATTTCTCGCAGGCTTGCTATGGTTTTTGCAGTTCCATTTCTTCGGGATGGGAAAAAGCATGCTGCCTGAAAGCATGGCTGTTTTCAGCTGGAGTATCCTTATGGCCCTGAACATCTCTTTCAGCAACATCTGGGGGATAATACTTAAAGAATGGAAGGGCGTCAGACGCAAAACAATGATTGTTTTAATAATCGGAATCATTGTACTGATACTTTCAACTTTTGTAGTTAATCTCGGGTAAGCTTTTTACCCTGTACCTTGCACCCTGTACCCTGTACCGTGTAATTTATTTTAATATTGATGCCACGATGAAAAGATTTGGATTTAAAATGAAACTTAAACCGGGGGTTAAGGAAGTATATCGAAAACGGCATGCTGAAATATGGCCGGAACTGAAAAAAATGATTAAAGAGACAGGAGTCTGCGACTACTCCATCTTCCTTGATGAAGAAACTAACATCCTGTTTGCATGCCAGAAACAGTCAGGTGATCAATCATCCCAGGATCTGGGCTCCAATCCTGTCGTTCAGAAATGGTGGGCATATATGGCCGATATTATGGAAACTAACTGCGACAATTCACCGATAACCATTCCTTTGGAAGAGTTATTCTACATGGAATGACAAAGCATGGGGCATGGGGATATTGCTAAATTGTTATATTGCTAAATTGTTATCGTTCACTGTACTATTGAAGTTTTATTATATAACTCATAGCAGTTTAACAGTTTAGCAATTTAGCAGTTTAACAATTTAACAATTTAACCGTACACCCATATAACAATTCATAAAATCAGGAATATTAATCATATATTAAAGTAATAAGTTATGAATAAATCAGAGATCATTTTAAAATCCTACGAACTGGCAAAGGACCAGTACGCCGGGATAGGCGTTGACACAGAGTATGTTCTCAGGAAACTGGAACAGGTATCAATCAGTCTGCATTGCTGGCAGACAGATGATGTCACCGGATTCGAGAATCCAGATGCCACATTGTCCGGGGGTATACAGGCCACCGGTAATTATCCTGGAAAAGCCAGGACAATTGAGGAAGCCAGGGCTGACCTTGAAAAAGTTTACTCTTTGCTGCCCGGTCGCCACAGGTTAAGCCTTCATGCAATTTATGGGGATTTCAGAAATGGAAAAGCCGAGAGGGATAAAATCGAGCCGAAACATTTCGAAAGCTGGGTAAACTGGGCTAAAGAGAGGGGAATAGGATTGGATTTCAACTGCACTATGTTCTCACATCCAAATGCCGATTCCGGATTCACGCTATCCCATCCTGATGCGGGCATCAGGAAATTCTGGATCGACCATGTTCAGAATTGTCGCGAGATCTCAGCTTATATGGGAAAGGAACTACGGACCAGGTGCGTTCATAATATCTGGATACCTGATGGTTCAAAAGATCTGACAGTAAACAGGTTTAAGCACCGTGCTCTCCTTAAGGAATCCCTGGATGAGATCCTTAAAAAGCCCCAGGATCCCGCACTTATGAGAGATGCAGTTGAAGCAAAATTGTTCGGAATTGGTCTTGAAGCATACACTGTAGGTTCACATGAATTTTACCTGGGTTATGCAGTCGATAAAAAAATGATGCTTTGCCTTGATATAGGACACTTCCATCCTACAGAGCAGGTCTCGGATAAGGTTTCTGCGGTATTTCAGTTTATTGATGAGCTCCTGTTGCATGTTACAAGGCCAATACGCTGGGATAGTGATCATGTGGTTACGCTTAACGATGAGGTCAGGGCATTATTCGAGGAAATAGTATGGGCCGGGAAACTGGAAAAAGTGAATATCGGACTTGATTTCTTCGATGCAAGTATAAACAGGATAGGAGCATATGTGATCGGTACACGGGCTGCGCAGAAAGCTATATTACTTGCCTTGTTAAGCCCTTTAAAGAAATTGTCGGAGTATGAGGGGAAAAGACAGAATTTTGAAAGACTGGCTCTTCTTGAAGAAGCTAAATCAAAACCATTCGGTGCAGTCTGGGATTATTTCTGTCAAACACATAATGTACCGGTCGGTGAAGCCTATATCACTGAAATCCAGAAGTATGAAAAAGAAGTGTTGAGTAAAAGATGAAGTACTCAGACAGATAATTAAGCAGGCAGCAGGGCTTGCAGAACAGCCTCTCTGCACTCTTGCCCCTGCCATTGGCTAATGCTTCCCCTTACCGGGTGCACACAAAAGAAAGGCGACTCATTTATAGGGTCGCCTTTCTTTTATTAAGATTTAATATCCTATTGTACTATAAACTTGGATATATGGCGTTTATTTTTGCCTGACAATTCAAGCAGATAAATCCCGCTTGGAAGATCATTTATATCCAGAGTCACAAAGCTGGAACTAATATTCGTCTGTCTGAACACCCTTCCGGTCAAATCACTGATGGTGATAGTATTGTAATCGATATCTTCCACAAGGATATTTATCGATTCCTGAGCAGGAACAGGGTAGATAATGACATCAGATTTTTCGGGTTCAATGACTCCTGATATATCTCCCACGATGATATAAAAACTGACATCCCTTGTATTACTCTGATCATCCGAAAGCTTTAATGTGATTTTTGAATATCCCCACATTCCGGCATTAGGTGTGAATGTGAGAGTAGCGGTTCCTGCAGGATCGATTGCAGAAACCGAGATACTGCTGAACAATCCAGGATTATCATTTTCAAATGTGAGTGTCAGATTATCAGTACTTCCGGCACCATTTGAAATACCCGTAATATTCACAACTTTTTCTCCGGAATTTTTATCTACTGTAACATCTGGCACATAATCAATAGTAAGATTGCTGGTTTCTTCAGCAACAAAAGTGACTACACTCTTTCCGGGGATTGCAACCGGACCATCATTCATATTATATAAACCCAAATCAAGGCAGTTTTCGAATTTTGTTGTTCTGTACATCTTATATTCCACGGGCAGGTTATTTCCAATAAACCTTGCCGGTGCCGACTGGGTCGACTTATTAATAACGACAATGGTAAATGAACCATCGGTATTTTCAAAAGCCGTTGTAATCAGATCGGAATAATCCGATTCGGTGGTTACCCTGACAGCTCCCGGACGAATATACCTGGCGAAGTTTTTGGTTGTATAGAAAGTGGAATTGGGAGAGTTATTTGTCATCTGCATATCTCCAAATGACCAGTTAGTCCAAAGGCTGATGTTCCCTGCCCATAATGATCCATGGATCGCCACAGCTACACTGAGAGCATTGTCAAAATTGGTATATCCAACGTGTGTTTCAGTCATCCATAACTCTTTCGGATTGTTTCCTGCCTGAACTTCATCCCACAGGGCTGTCCATCCCGCAAAGGTCGGGAATCCGGAGGTGACACCAGTGTTGTCATATCCGTGCACTGCAAAATAATCGCAGTATGCATCGGCTTTTGCATTC
>JBGPAO010000338.1:0-4269 GCA_041480755.1 Bacteroidia bacterium | reverse complement strand
GACAAATCCTACTCATATGCAGATCTGGTCTGCCGAAATAAAAGAACTTGAAACATTATACACCTCCATAAAAGGCAGGTTTCCTGATTTGGAAAAAGATTTAGAACACCTGATTAAAACAGATGATGAAAATGTTGCTTTGCTTTATTCAAGGAGATGCCTGGAAATTATTATAACAGATCTATGTGTAAGTGAACTTAAACGACCTCGTAAAACTGAACCTCTTAAAGGAATTATCGATAAACTGAATAGAGAAGAGAAAGTTCCTTCGCATATTATTACCTCGATGGATCATCTGAATAGTCTGTCAACTTATGGTACTCATCCTAAGGAATTTGATCCGGAGCAGGTACGACCAATATTATTAAATCTGGCAACCATTATTAAATGGTACGTGAAATATAAGGATACACAGATCATTAGTGAAGCAAAACCTGAAAAACTGATGTATGAAAGCAAGGTGCCGGATGCTGTCCCGGATGAAATCCAAAAATCAAAGAAAAGATTGATTCTCTTGTTTTCCGGGCTTTTGGTGGTTGTGGCTATCGTTGTTGTGATTCTGTTTGTGTTCAATATCGTTGGTGGAGGAAAACAAACCAGAGAACTTGAAAAGTCGATTGCGGTTTTGCCGTTTATTGATGATAGCAGGAACGAAGAAAACACCTCATTTATAAATGGTCTAATGGATGAAGTTCTTATTAATCTGCAAACAATTAAGGATCTAAGAGTCCCTGGCCGTACTTCCGTTGAGCAATACAGAAATAATATAACCAAATCTATTCCCGAAATTGCACGGGAGCTGGGAGTTAATTATATCGTTGAGGGAAGCGGACAAAAATACGGGAACACATTCCGCCTTAGAGTTCAGTTGATTGAGGCCGCTAAAGACAGGCACCTCTGGGGGGAAACCTATGAGCAGGAAATAAAAGATGTTAAAGATATTTTTGATACACAAAGCAAGATTGCACAGGCAATAGCTGATGAATTGAAAACTATTATTACTCCCGAAGAAAAACAACTTATTGAAAAAGTACCTACTACCAGCCTGACTGCTTATGATTTTTTTCAGAGGGGAAGAAATGAACACTGGAAATTCTGGTTGAAGGGCGACCGGGACGCACTTGAAAAAGCCGAAGGTCTTTACCATGAAGCATTGAAATCTGATTCCACATTTGCCCAGGTATATACCGGATTGGCGTGGGTATTCTGGAATAAACATTATTGGGAAACTTTCTTCTCCGAAGAATTTCTGGATTCTGTTTTAATATTATGCGATCTTGCCCTTTCCTATGATGATCAACTATCGGAAGCACATACTATCAGTGGAGGATATTATATAGAAATCGGTAATAGAGAACAGGCTATAAAAGAGTTTGACAACGCCATAAAATTAAATCCCAATGATTGGCTGGCATACTGGCAAAGAGGATATTCATATTATGGTTTTGACTTTGTTAAGGCTATTGATAATTATAATAAAGCCATATCTCTTAATCATGGGGACCAATTACCAGCATTTTTAAAAGGCCTTGGTTCGGCATATATTGAAACAGGATTAATAGAAAATGCTAATTATTATTATCAGGAAGCCTTGAAATTAGACGGTGATTCATTGAGCTATCTTGAGAATTTGGCCACTATGGAAATATCCCTGGGGAATTACGAGAAAGCTATTGAATTTTTGGTAAAAATATATCCGGTAGATACAAATACTTACATTCTCTGGTATTTAGGATATACTTATATGTTCCTCAGACAACATGAAGAATCATTAAAATATTTTGAAAAATTTTTTGAAAGATCTAAAACTCTAAGCGATGAAGTTTTGTTTGGTATGCATCGTGTCGGATGGGCATATTTGCAAAACGGATATAAAGAAAAAGCTGAATATTATTTCAATGAACAAATGAAATATTGTAACAAAGTGATTGAATTGGGACGGGTACGTGGTGATCCCTTACGCACAGCTTATGATCTTGCAGGAGTATATGCAATTCTGGGAGAGAAAGATAAGGCTTATGAGAATTTAAGATTATATAACCAGCAACCAATACAGAGTTTATGGGGTGTAAATATGATAAAAACTGATCCGTTGTTTGATAGCATCAGGGATGAACCGGAATTTCAGCAGATTGTCAGGGACCAGGAATCAAAATACCAGGCAGAGCATGAAAGGGTGAGGAAATGGCTGGAAGAGCAGGGGATGCCGTAGTTGAAGGCGATACCAATCATATTTCCTGGTTTTAAAATCATTTAAGCAGATAAACTATATTATGACAAAGAGAGATTTCAAAGTTTATGGTTATCGATGGGTAATGCTAAGTATCTACATGCTTGTAGTAGCTATTAATCAGCTCATGTGGATCACTTTTGCACCAATAACAGTCGAGGCGGCACATTATTATGGCGTTTCCGATTTAAATATCGGCATTCTTTCAATGTGTTTTATGATCGTCTATATCGTCATCTCAGTACCGGCATCATGGATAATAGACACATATGGAATCCGTATCGGTGTAGGGATTGGTGTGGTGCTTACAGGAATATTTGGATTATTACGTGGTTTGGTTTCAATAAATTATAACCTGCTCCTGTTATCCCAGATAGGCATTGCCATCGGTCAGCCATTTCTCTTAAATGCTATTACCAAAATAGCAGCAAGATGGTTCCCGATTGAAGAAAGGGCAACAGCCTCAGGACTTGCGACCTTAGCTATGTATATCGGGATATTAACAGGTATGATTCTTACACCATATCTTATAATTGATTCCGGTATAGGTGGCATGCTTTACAGCTATGGGTTTTTTTCACTGGCCGCAGCAGTTATCTTTATTTTGTTTGCAAAAGAACGTCCATTGACTGCCCCATGCAATCCGGATCAGGAAGAACGTGCTCTCGCTATTGATGGCTTGAAACGTATTTTTCATTACAAAGATTTTAACTGGTTGATGTTTATCTTTTTTATTGGTCTCGGAATATTCAACGGAGTTACCACATGGATTGAGAATATTTTGAGTCCGCGCGGCTTTTCATCTCTACAAGCCGGGATCACAGGTGGGCTTATGATTGGTGGTGGAATTCTCGGAGCTATCATCATTCCAATATTATCTGATCATTACAGGAATAGAACCTTGTTCATCATTATTGCCCTGGCAGGTGCCACCCTAAGTCTTGTGGGTATTACCTTTGCTTCAAGCTACCTGATCCTTCTTATTTCCGGAATAGCTTTCGGATTCTTCCTGCTCAGTTCAGGACCAATAGGATTCCAGTATGGTGCTGAAATAACTTATCCAATCTCCGAAGGCACCTCAAACGGGTTCCTTTTGCTTATGGGACAGATTTCCGGGATCGCTATTATTTTTGGTATGGATAGTTTTAAGTCTTCAGCAACAGGGTCAATGACCAGACCTTTGATTGTACTGATTATTTTTATGTTCCTGAGCATTATATGTGCTACAAGGCTCAAAGAATCATCACTCCTTGGAAGGGAAAAGGAGGCAAAAAGATAAAAGATAGATAATAAGTTTTATGACCGTGAGATGTTATTGAGATCATTAGATTGAAGATGAGGATATCTTATAAAAGAAATAAGTTGCCAATCAAGTTCCAGAGATATGCTTTTTTCTTCGTTTTTATTATTCAGGTTCTTACCCTTTCCGGACAGGACGTAATTTCAGATTCTCTTATAGCTGAACGATTACAAGATATTCATAAATTGCTGGATCAGGATAGAATTAAAGCTCAGCGCTGGTGGTATGGGTGGCTTGCCGGATATAGCGTTGCAACAGTTGGCCAGGGTATTGTGTATTTCTCAAGTGAGAATAAATCGACAAAGCAGGATATGGTCCTGGGATCAGCAACTACTTTCCTCGGAGCGATAGGACAGTTGCTCACGCCAATAGTTCCACGTTCCTCATCCGTTGGAGATTCTCAGATTGCCCAAAGTGTTACTTTAGAGCAATCCAAAGAATTATATAATTCTGAAGAACTGCTAAGAGAATTAGCTCTCAGAGAAAAAGAAGGCAGATCATGGAAGATTCACGCAGTTACCGGAGCTGTTAATATTGGAAGCGGACTTGTTACCTGGCTTGGTTTTAAGCGGTCTTTTTGGGACGGAGTAGGAAATTTTGCCCTCAATACTGTTATTACTGAAGCCCAGATATGGACTCAGCCAACCAGAGCTATAAAAGATTATAAAAATTACTGCCGTAAATATAATTCAGGATCAGCTCAGAATGTTTTAAAACCAGAAAAAGAGTGGCTTGTACG
>JBGPAO010000337.1:0-4276 GCA_041480755.1 Bacteroidia bacterium | reverse complement strand
CTCTATATTTACCTTTTTATCGCTCATTTTTACTGCTCATCTTTACTACACTTTTTAACTACTCATTTGTTGGTTCCGCTTTTATCCGCTCCTGTTTGAGTGCAAACAACTTTTTACGTATCAGGCTGCGCGCCCTTGAATATTGCGATTTGGATGTGTTTACATCGATTTCAAGGAGCTCAGCTATTTCCTTATGTTTATATCCCTCAATGGCATACAAGTTGAAAACCATCCTGTAGCCTTCCGGCAGAGCTTTGATCACATCCAGCAATTCCTGTTTCGTGAACTCGGCCATCTCAAATTCGTTTCCCGGTATTTCCGTTTCCCTGACGTCGTCGATATCCTGATGATACTGATGTTTCAGGTTACGGTGATAATGTGTGATAGCCGTGTTGACCATAATTTTTTTCATCCAGCTGATAAACGAGCCCGTGCCCGCAAAATCCTGTATATTGAGGTAAATCTTGACAAGCCCGTCCTGGAGTATGTCTTCAGCCTCCTCCCTTCGGTCCGAATAACGGATGCAAACTCCCAGGAGGATAGATTTATACCGGTCGAAAAGGGCTTTCTGTGCCTTTTTATCTCTCTTACAACAACCATTAATTATATGTTGTTCATCCAACATGGATTCTTTCTAAACGATATGACAAAGGTGGTTTAAAAATGGTTGCACTCTGGTACAAATTTATCAAATAATGTCACTTTCTTTTGCTCACCCAAAAGAAAGTAACCAAAGAAAATCTCTCCTGGCAAAAAATTACCGGATAATCATTGCATTCCGCTAAAAGTTTTGAAACTCGGTCGCTTTGCTCCCTCAAACAGCAGATTTTTTGCTTCATTTCATGATTATCTGTGATGTAATTTTTTTGCCATTTAGTCATTCATAAGGGTGAGTTATTTGAGGAATAAATAAGTACCGGAAAAATTAAGCAGGATTTTACTGTAGCAAACATTTTTTACTTCATCTGTTTATGAAAGCATTATGTGCGCATTATTAGTTTCATTAACTTTACAATAAATTTAATGAATAAACTTATAAATCATGCTCACAAAATCGAAAGTCCTGGAATCTTTAAAAGGATTGCCGGATAATTTTACAATTGATGAATTAATAGATCATTTGGTATTCATTCAGAAGGTTGAAATTGGGCTTGATCAATCTAATAAGGGCCATGTTTATTCAACAGATGAATTGGGTAAAAAACTGGATAAATAGTACACCACAGCGCAAGGATTTTAAAGCTTTAAAGATATTAAGCTGTATTACAAACAGTCACTGCTCAACCAGCCACCAATTTTCAGAGTTTTTTTAAGGTACTTTTTTCATAAAGTGGGAAAAAGTGGCTAAAGGGATTGTGGGTAAATCATCCATTCCTTAAATAAATGTTAACTTATTTAAAATGAGTCTAAATAATCAAAGGGATTTTATACTTTTGAGTCTGGATCTAAAAAAATCAAATAATGAATAAAAGAGAATTTCTCAAAAAATCCGTCCTCCTTACGTTGGGCGGGGCTGCTATTTCGAGTATTGCAGGTAATAATGCTATAGCAGGTGTCACAGGTAAACCTTCCATAACCAATATTCCGGGTAATGATGACATAAACGGCAGAATGGATATGACTGCCGGGTCATCAGCAATTCTGCCGGGCCGGGGTGAGCCGATAGAATATACGCTTCCTGACTTACCATATGCATATGATGCACTGGAACCCAACATTGATGCTATGACCGTGGAGATTCACCATGATAAACACCATGCTGCATATACAAAGAATTTCAATGCAGCAATAAAAGATGCAGGAATTGCTGATTTGGATATTAATGAGATTTTTAAGAATGTTTCAAAATATCCTGTTGGTGTCAGAAATAACGGGGGCGGATATTACAATCATAAACTGTACTGGACAGCAATGTCTCCCAATGGCGGAGGGACACCAAAGGATGGACTTCTGACGGCAATTGAAAAATCATTTGGTTCATTCGACAGTTTCAAGGATAAATTTTCAAGTGCTGCCGCAACAAGATTCGGATCAGGGTGGGCCTGGCTGGTTTACACTGATGGCAAGCTGGTGGTCACTTCCACCCCAAACCAGGATAATCCCCTTATGGATATCGCAGAAGTCAAAGGTTATCCGCTGCTTCTCATTGATGTCTGGGAACATGCGTATTACTTAAAGTACCAGAATCGCCGGCCGGATTATATTGCAGCTTTCTGGAATGTGATAAACTGGGATTGGGTTTCGGAAAACTATCATAAGGCAATGGGGATGTGAAACTGGTTCTCAGTTCTCGGTTCTCAGTAAAGGTCCTGATATTCATCAAGACCTGGTTAACGTCTGGTCACCGTATAATACTTCATAATATTTAATCAAGAACGGACGGGAAAAATCCTTTCAGGTAATCAATTGCTTCTTTAAGTGAAACCACCTGAATATTCTTTTTAACCGTCCAACCTTTTTTGACTGGTGATATAACAAGAGTACTTTCAGGTTTCAAATCTTCAAGAGCAGTATATGTACCCCTCGAAATATCTGGTGAAAGGGTGGCCTTACACTCAATAGCAAAAATCCTGGTGCCAGATTCAATAATAAAATCTATTTCAGCTCCATTGGTTGTTCTGTAAAAAAAGAAGTTGCATAACGGAAAATATCCTTTAAGGTTTATTAATACGATAGTTTCCCATAGAGATCCAAATACAGGATGACCCGAAATCTGCTCAAATGTATTGAGTCCAAGCAGTGCATTGATTATACCAGTATCTTCTATAAATACTTTTGGTGATTTAATCAGTCTTTTTCCCGTGTTTGCAATATACGGAGGCAGAAGGTATATCATAAAAGTTGCTGAAAGCAAATCAATATAGTTTCGGATAGTAACATTGCTTACATTCAGGGAATTGCCTATCGCTGAAAAATTAACAGTCTGGCCATTATTATGAGCAATCATTTGCCACAATTTCCGCATCGTAGCTGGTGTAAATCCTGACCATTGTAATAAGTCTCTTTCAAGAAACGTAGAAATGAAATCAAGACGCCATTCAAAGGAGGTTCTCAGGTTTTTAGCTAACAGGCTTCTTGGGAAGCCTCCTTTTTCAAAATATTGTTCAAGTGAGATTTCAGGTATAATTTCATTCCATAATAACGGGGTCAGTTGCTTATAGGAAATACGTCCTGCAAGCGATTCTGAACTCTGACGCAAAAGATCCCTTGATGCAGATCCAAGTACCAGAAAATTCCCGTTCCTTTTCCATTCATCAGTCAGACTGCGCATAAGTGGAAAAATTTCAGGTTTTCGCTGGATTTCATCAATACATATTAATTTGTCTTTCTGAGAAGAAAGAAACCATTCCGGTTCCTGAAGTTTTTGCAGATCAGAAGGTCTTTCGAGGTCAAGATATATGGTTTCACGATTAACCATACTTATCAGATACCTTGCCATGGTTGACTTACCACATTGTCTTGGTCCGATTATAGCTGTTACCGGGAAATTGGCCAATGATTGCAGAACGGCATTCTCCAAAAATCTGTTTATGTACATATTAATAAAATAACCATGCAAATTTAAAATATATTTTTAGATTTGCATGGTTATTTATCGAAAATTCGATGCTAAATGATCGGGATTATTGCTTCGGATTATAAATATTGATCATCCATAAGCCTTCAGAATTATATCCTCCAGGGCTCGCTTGGGAACATGATGGACCTCCTGTTCGTCACGCCAGTATTTGATATCACCATCGGGTCCGATTTCCTCAATTATAACTTTTTCCTTGGACTTGCCGAATGCAATTACCTGGATGATCTTATACCGTTCATCAATATTTAATAACCTGGCAAGTTCATCCCTTGTGACTGAGGCAATAATACATCCTCCGAAACCATTTTCCACGGCACAAAGCAAGATACTCTGGGCTGCGATCCCGTCATCACAGAAGTAATTCAGAGAGATAGAATTATCATTCATCATTATGATATATGCCGATGGCCTTTCGCCTTCCACAGGACCCGGCCAGTCTTTCAGGTATCCCGCCCAGGCCAGGGTGGGAAAGATCTTATTATTTGTTGCCGGATCATTTGAAATGATATATTTCAGCGATTGTGCGTTACGGGCAGACGCCGATAACCTGGCCATATCGATGAATTCCTTAAGCTTCTTAATCGGTATAGGAACATCTTCGTAGAATCTGCGGTAACTGCGGTTCTTCTGGATTAGATCTTTGAGCATAGTTTTTGATATGATTGAGTTTCATTATTCAGTTATTTACTTTTATTG
>JBGPAO010000336.1:0-4282 GCA_041480755.1 Bacteroidia bacterium | reverse complement strand
GATACAACTATCGATGAAAGAAATGCCTCAAAATTAGAAGAAGCATGGGGCATAGAGCATGGAGCATGGAGCATGGAGCATGGAGCATGGAGCATGGAGCATGGAGCATGGAGCATGGAGCAGGGAGCAGGGGAGCAGGGAGCAGGGAGCACAGTAAGACAAACACAACCTGTCAGGCGAAATTTACATCATTAATAAAAACAGCCTAATTAATGAAGGTTATAAATAATATGATTTTGTTTTTATCAATCCTGATATTGATTTCGTGTGATAAGAATGATGAATTAAGTGTACTTGATTCAGAGGATTTATATGGTTGTTGGATCAATCCTGTTATAAATGATTCATTATCAACTTATGAGAAAGCGAATTCATTAAAAGATAATGATTATGGATTAGCTTTTAAATCAGGACATGTTTTTATTGAGAGAAAAAATTCAGGATGGTGCGGAACACCTCCAATCTCTTATGCTGACTTTGATGGTACATGGACACAGACTGATTCAATTATAAACATAACCGTTGGATTTTGGGGTGGATCAGCTGACTACCAGTGGAAGATTATTTCGATTGATAAGAAAAAGTTGAAAATTATAAGATTAAAAGAAGAATATCATTTTGAGAATTGAGATTTTCGGGGCTCAGGATCCAAAATAGACATTGCTGTCATGATGGTCTGCAAATATGTGATGCGCTGAAAGATACGGCTGGTTATATACAGCAACATCAACTATAACATGAGAACTATTTTGTATTTCATTTTCATTTGCGGCTTTGTTCTCGCTGGTTGTGAAAAGAGCAAAGACACTATTCCTGAGTGTAACGTTGACAATCCGATTGAAGAATTGACCTGGCTGAAAGACGTGAAAGATGCACTAACAAATTGCACATGTCAGATCTCAATATTTCAAGGAAAATATGAAGGAAAGACCGTTTTCTATCTTATGGATAATGATCCTCTGTGTAATTCGGTTTTTCATGTAGTACTCTGGGATTGCAATGGTGAAGTAGTCAGAGAGTATAAACCTGGTGAGAACGATACTTTTTTTAGTGAAGTGGAGCTTGTTTATAATTTATATACTTGTTCTGAATGATGAAGCTGGTGATCCTCAGCTGACCTTAAAAAAAATAAAACATACTCATTGGAGCTGTTGCTCTCTTTGTCTTAAGAGCATTCCACATATGAAGACTCTTTATGAAAAACATCATTCTGAAGGATTAGAAATTATTTGCATTTCCGTCGACATTCATAAGAATGAATGGGTAGCTACAGTAGAAGAACTGATTATTGATGAATGGTACAATATATGGGCAGCACAAAACTATGAAGATGAAGCCGGCCCATTTACTAAAAATGATGGGTATTCAAATTTTTACTTTGGAGCAATACCTCAAACATTATTAATTGACCGGGATGGAATAATAATAGGTTCCTGGATAGAATCGACTCCTGAAAATGAAGAATCCCTTGATAGGCTTCTGGTTGAAAAGCTAAATCAATATAAGATTGAAGACGCAAGCGAAGAGTGACAATTGAAGCACTATTGAAGCACTACTGAAGCACTACTGAAGCACAATTGAATCACTATCGAAGGGCTATTGAAGCACCATTGTTTACTATTCGACGTATAACACCAATCCTTTCAGATATTCCCCTTCCGGATGGTAGATGCTTACAGGATGATCAGGCGGTTGTGATAACTGATGCATAATTTTAATCCTTCGGCTGGCATTAGCTGCAGCTGCAAAGATTGATTTTCTGAAATTCTCCCTGCTTACAACCTGGGAACAGCTGAATGTTAAAACAATCCCTCCCGGTTTTATCATTTCGAAAATCCTGGCGTTCAACCTCTTGTAACCTTGCAGTGCATTTTCGAGAGCCCTTTGATGTTTAGCAAAAGCAGGGGGATCTGAAATTATCAGATCATATGGATCTCTGGTTTTCTGAAGGAATTGAGAAACATCCTCACAAAAAGCCTGATGTGATAAATTTTCTCCGAAATTTAACTGAACATTCTGTATTGCCAGTGCAATTGCCGTTGCTGAGCTATCGACTGTATGGACCAGCTTCGCTCCTCCCCTTATGGCATAAACTGAAAATCCTCCGGTATAACCAAACAAATTCAGCACTGATCTACTGGATGATAATGCACCCAGCAATTTCCTGTTCTCTCTCTGATCAATATAAAAACCAGTCTTCTGGCCCTCTTCCAGATCAACAATGAAACGATTCCCATTCTCAATTACCTCATTACTAACTATTCCCTTGACCGTTTTTTCATCTTTTGTTTCCGGGGCATATTTGGATGGAAGTGTAGATTCACTCCTGTCAATTACGGTTTTAAGTTTTTTACCGAGAGTTTTTTTCAATCCTTCTGTTATTTTTTCCTTTTCCCTGTACATTCCGTAAGAGTGAAACTGAATTACAGCGGTCCCGTCATAGTAATCAACCACCAGTCCCGGCAACCCGTCACCTTCTGCATTTATCAGCCGGTATACGTTATTATCCTTACTGTCTGCAAGGCCAATATCCTGCCTGTACTGAAATGCAGCCAAAATGCGGTTGTGAAGAATCGAGGTCAAATCATCTGAATGTTCAAAAGAGAGTATCCTGACAGCTATGGAGCCTCCTGCATAATGCCCGGTTGCAAGGAACTCATCCCCGTTTGAAAATACATCCACAACATCACCTTCAGCCGCTGCCCCTTTAATCTCCTTAATCGCACCTGAGAATATCCAGGGATGATATCTCTTCAGTGACTGTTCTTTACCGGATTTCAATATGATTTTGATCCTTTCAGACATGAATGTCAATTTAAAAACAAATTAAAAGATTTAGTTTTTAGAGTTTAGTATTTGTTTAGATGTAGAGTTTAGAGTTTCGAATTTCATCTTTCGCTATTTCGTCTTTATTCTTTGGAGTTCCTTGTATATCCTGTAACAAACCCAGGCATCGGTGGCTGCATAAGTTATCTGAGATGGGGAAAGCACTCTTCTCTCCCAGTCAGTCACCTGTTGTGATTTAGAAATTCGAAATCCCAGGACTATTGCAGTGAGTTTTTCAAGACCTTTTGACTCAATCCCAAATTGCCCGCCGTACTTCTGCAAATCAGTGAAACCAGCAGGTTTTATTTTTCTGTATATGTTCAGGTCTTTTAAGTCTTCATGAAGCGCCACTCCAATTTTCAGTATATCAGGATCTCCAATTATATCGGAAAGTTCTTTCGGTAGTCCTATTCGGTTCAACCGGAAAAGAAATGCATATGCCTCGTTTGCAAACTGGATAAGCGCCGGTTTATTGAAAGTGCCTTTTTTAAATGCCGGCCGTGTTTCCGTATCAAATCCCCACAATTTCTCCTCTTTTAATACAGGGATAAATTTTTTAAAAGCAGAAAACGTATCAACAACAATAACTCTTCCTTCGAAGAATTTCTTCGGAAGCAGCCGTATTTCTTCTTTTGTTATTGTTGATTGAAACATAGTAGTGAACAGTGAACAGTGATCTGTGAGCAGTGAATACTGAACGATGAATAGTAATTGATTTAATGGTTAAAACATACAACATCAAGAGTTCATAAACGATAACAATTTAGCCATTTAGCCATTTAGCCATATAGCAATTTAAATTTAACAGTTTAGCAATTTAACAATTTAACCTATTAATTTTAAACTTTAGCTCATTTCAAATTTTAGTCATTTCTTTTGTTTCCATCTGAGCGTCTGATCTCCTTCAAGCACCAGCCCGTTATTATCCAGCATCCAGCGGATTACTTTTATAGCTTTGGCTTCAGGTAGTGATAATGAATCGACCAGTATCCCGACAGTCAGTTTTTTGTCCGCAAGTATTTCCCTGATCTCTTCAACAGCATAATCGTATTCATATATACTCAGGTCAAGTTCCTCATTTCTCATGCAAACATCACACTGACCGCAACGCCTGGCATCTTTTTCACCAAAATATTCAAGCAACATTGAGCTCCTGCAATGATTATTTTCAGTTGTATATCGGATAACTTCGTTTATTCTTTTTGTATACCTGTCTTTCCTGTCTTTATAATTTTCTCTCGATATTCTCAGATTTTTGACATCAAGTCTTTCTTCTGTAAATATTATAACAGGTGTTTTTTTCTGGGGAAGATATCTTATAATGCCCAAAGTATTCAATCTTTTAAGGTATTCGATAATGACCTCGGTTTTTACATGTGCCTTTAATGCAAGTGAATCTTCATATATGGTTACAAACTCCGTAAAAACACCGGTATAGGTTCTAAGAAGTAGTTTG
>JBGPAO010000335.1:0-4285 GCA_041480755.1 Bacteroidia bacterium | reverse complement strand
GAGACATATTCATGACGAAATGGATTTTGTTATTGAAAAAGGAAATAAAATTATTGGTGTGGAAGTTAAAAGCGGTTTTTCTTATAAAGCATCACGCCTGAATCAATTTCAAAAACAATTAAAACCTTCGAAAATAATCCTTGTCGGCAAATCCGGAATTCCCTGGGCGGAATTTCTTCAAATCAATCCCGAAGAACTTTTTTAATTTATTCCACCGGGTCATACCTGGAAATTGACCAGGGCTCCGTCATCAAAGGCATACCATCCTGGTCAAGAAGACGTATTGTGATGAGGTTATTCTGGATCCTGGATTTTCGGGGTCCGCTTATCTGGATATCAAGAATTTTCCCCTTTTCACGGGGCAGAATATCGATTTCATGTTTCAACCATTCATCGTCCCCTGATACTTTCAGCTCGCGGATTTTATGCTCCGGCGAGACTATCTTTATGGTTCCTTCTTTCTCCATATCATATGTCGACAGAATGATCTTCTCGGTTTTATCTGTAATGACAGGATATATGTGTGCCACCTCTTCGGGGATATCGTTTATCATGAAGGAAACCTCATAACAGAAAACAATTGCACCCTCTATCGCTGCAAGATAATCATCTTTGCCGGATACTTCCACCCTGAACCCATTACCGCTGAAACCCTTCATTCCTTCAATTACCACCTTGAAAAGGTAGCCTTTCAATCCGGGCATATATTCGCCCTGTTGAATATCAAAACCGCCGATTGTCTCTTGAGTCATATCATAAATACCCATATTCCCGAATGTCTTTTGTGCAAGAACAGATCCGCTGTAATGATCATCCACGGCAAGGCATTCCTTTCCACCCAGCACAGTATACTGAAAAACACTTATTGTATCTCTTACTATATCATGCTCGCCTTCCGCGCCGGGATCATAGACCCGGAAATATATCTTCCGTTCATAATCTTCAGGGATCACGAAAAATATATCCATGATGTGATCAGGATCGCCCAGCGTTGCCGGGACGTCCTTTCCGTATAACATCGGCAATGGCATATTCTGCCTGACATCAGGGAAATACTGTGATGAGAGGCTGACCGGCAAAATCAGAAGAACAATAATTATGAAATAGCGGTAATTCATTTTTAATATAAAAGTAATTATAAAATCAATCTGACAGACCAGATCCCGACATCCTTCGGATATCGGGGTCAGTTCGACTACGTAGACTTGTTAATCTCTCTCACATTTCATAGCTTTACTTAAAATCCATTTACCACTGCATGAGTAAATACGGGATTAATATTAAATATCTCATATTCTTACTCCTATTCTTCTTCCCTGGTAATAGTTCAGGCCAGACTAAAATATTCACTACCGACAGCATTAATCTCAAAGAGTGGAATTATAACCAGAGAAAAATTGTCAGAAATCCGGAACCATGCATAATAGCCGAATCAAAAAATGAAATATTCTTTTCATATAATCTTGGTAATCCGGTAAAAATATTTGATGGTAAAAATGCTTCCCTCGCAGTTGATTTGAAATCAGATATTCATATAGTCTTTGAAGATAACGGTATCAGGTACTCATTAAAACCATATACTGGCGACTGGCAAACAAATATCCTGATTTCCGACAGCAGTGAAACAGGACACTCTCCTATCGCGGATTGCGACAAGGATGGGAATGTTCATATAGTTTATGGAGTTTCAGATTCGGAAAATGGTAACACAGAATATAGTTCTCTGAAATATGTAAGAATCTATGACAACCAGGTACAGATTTCCTCAACAATCTATGACATGGAAGCAGAAACCAGTCCATATACCCTGGTAAACTTCACTATTGCAAATCATCTTGTATTTGATGATGAAACTATATTTATGGCCTATCAGTTATCAAATGATTCGATCTATGTGAAATTTTCTATAGATCATGGAACAACCTGGGTACCCGGGGGAGTATTCCGGGGAACTGATCCAAAATTGTCCATAGGAACTGGAAGTCATTGGTCAGATCCAGTAATTGAATATGCTGTTTTCCCGGTATTGCTATTTCTGGATATGGAAGGCAATTTAATTAATAGCTATGCTGAATTCTATATCTCAGCAAATGATACAAACCTCTGGTGGATGGGAGAAGATCAAATACAGGACGGACCGATAGATGGTTTCTGCATTGATGATGTTATTGGTCCGTTCGGATATAGCTATTTATTTCAGAAAGACGGGACTTTGTATCATGCCTTTTCAGATTTATCTCATAGCACTATCATGGACACCATAACAAATAATGCAATAGTCTCCTCAATTGCTTACAAGCAATTCAATCTTTTTAAAGTCGACGTTGTGTGGTTTGAGAAAAATGATGGTATGTATGAGATGTACTACCAGTGGTTTGAAAAAATTCCGCCAGATCCTTCACTTAAATTAACATCCATTCAGTCAGATATCGTCTGTTATGGAGCATCAAACGGATATATACAAACGAATGTAACCGGTGGTAATCCGCCATATAAATATCAATGGTCTACGGGAGATACTACAGCAGACATTTCAAATCTTCCTGCAGGAACATATTCATTAATAATAATGGATTATTCTCATCACATATATGCCTTATTCGAAATACCTGAATCAACTCCTATCGAGACCAGCGATATTCTGGGATTTACTCCAGTAGATAGTTGGTATACAACTTATTATATTGTATCCGGAACACCAGGATCAGTTTTCGACTGGACTGTAACCGGAGGAACTTTGCTTGACGGACAGGGAAGCGATTCTGCTACGATCAGATGGCATAATGTTACATCATCAGCCAAAATTTCTGTTATCGAAACAAACAAAGATGGATGCAAGGGTGATAAAGTAACCAGCCCTATTATAATACTCCCAAGCAATGTCAATCCGGCTGAAATACACACATTAAAAATTTATCCAAATCCATTTTCAGACAATACGAAAATCCATTTTCTTAATCCTGAATCAGAGCCGTATCAGTTGTCAATAATCAATCTCTCGGGTAAAACTGTAAAGATCCTTAACGGTATTAAAGAAGAAATAATCGAACTTAACCGTGATGGCCTGCCGGCCGGGTTATATCTTATCGAATTAAAAGGATCACAGATTTACAGGGCTAAAATCGTTATCGAATAAACTATAATCTTATAACTTGCACCTTGTAACCTTATAACCTTATAACCTTATAACCTTGTAACCTGAAACCCTGAAGCCTTTTTAATTAAGAATAATCTTCAACGTCTGAGATCCACTTTCCGTTTTAACAACGGCAAAATACATCCCGGCCGGTATTTCCCCCGGGATCCATGTAACTTCCATAACTCCCTCCTGAAATGATCCCTTGTTCAGCATATCAACCTGTCTGCCCTGGATATCATAAATCCGTACCTCGATTAACTCATTATAATTTCCCTGTATGCTGAAAGTGACCCTGTTCGTAGCAGGATTGGGATATAAATCGACTTTTGTACCTTTAGAACTGCCATATTGCTGATCATATCCTGTAAACAAGACGCCTTTGATCCGTTCACCTTCCGGCATCAATTCCCCATCCTTCCCTGCCAGGTAAACATTTGTCCAGGACGGTCGTGCGGGTACTGTGCCGCTCAATACATCCGAAGCCCATGCCTCGTCTGTCATTCTTAAGAAATCATCTGTTACCTTTTCGTAATACGACATGAACGGACCGACAAAAGCCATTGGTGCATAATCAGATGACGGGGATCCGGCCAGAAATATGCCAAGGTTGATCTTTCCGGTCCCGGCATGTAATATCCTGCCAACAAAGTTGCCCCATTCATCTGTCGGCTGGGTGTGCACATCCGCTATCACATAATCGTCTTTCAGCATTTTTTCTAAGTTGTAATAAAGATCTGTTATCCACCCTACAACCGGTGGCTCTCCGCACATCCCTTCAGGTTCACGGAGCATTCCTTTCAGAAAGGTTATCTCATCATCATTCAATATCTCCCTTTGAAGCTCTTTTTCGGCAATGACGGCAAGCTTCTGCATGATATTCCTGACATTAGTGAAATAATAAGTAATCCGACTACCCACCGAATTCATGCCGGAGAAATAAGTATTGGCACGTTCACAGTATTCTTCAATATTCCTGTAAAATTCCGGGTAAGGTTCGGCAAAAGTATGCGGGAATGAACAAATCTCTGATCCTGTATAGGATTGTTTGACATACAAAAGATTATCATGCCTCAGCTGTGCCCAGGATGCCAGCTGCGAATTCAGTTTTTGCTGCTGCCAGGCTACTGTTTTCATAAAATAGGGTGT
>JBGPAO010000334.1:0-4306 GCA_041480755.1 Bacteroidia bacterium | reverse complement strand
GCATTACTGCCAATAAAAAATTCTTCAAATCCTGATCCTCCATGAGTGGATGCAACCACCATTGCTTCTGAATATGATTCAACCTGGTTTACAACTTCCTTATAAATACTACCCGCTTTAATTATATACCTGAGTTTTGAATCATTTTTTAATTTAGGTTCATATTTCCCGAGGATTTCCTTGAATTTATTGACTGCATATTCTTTTTCTTCTGCAAAATAGCCAGGGCTGTTATAATCTGAGCTTTTTTTCTGAACATAAACCATTTGAATATTTGTGTACTGTTTTTTCGTAAACAGCAAAGCAAGGTCAAGCCCATTCAAAGATTCCTTTGAAAAATCTATTGGAACAATCAGGTTTTTCATATTAATATTTGTTTTTATTAAACAAACTAATTTAAATAAATATTTGTTCAATACCTGTTCATTTCTGCATTTCTTATTAAATATCGTGAGTTAATAATATTTTAAAGGTAAGCCAATTAATGCTATTTTTATAAAATCAATACATAATACTATGGCAAAGGAAGTCGTAATCGGAATTGATATCGGAGCTACTTATACAAAGTATGGATTTGTCGACAGAAAAGGCAATTGTTTTTTGGACAGTTCTGTCAATACTTATGGCCATCCAAATGTTAATTCATTTCTGGATAAGTTGTTCGATACAATAAAAAAAACCCATGAATCATCCAAAACTGATCTTAAAATACTTGGAATTGGCGTCGGAGCTCCGAATGGTAATTATTATAGTGGATCGATTGAATACGCACCTAATCTCCGCTGGAAGGGTGTAATTCCTTTGGCCAGTTTAATAAAAAATTATTTTGATATCCCGGTGGCTGTAACCAATGATGCCAATGCTGCAGCCCTTGGAGAAATGATGTATGGAGGAGCCGGAAATATGAAAGATTTTATTGTCATAACACTGGGAACAGGGCTGGGAAGCGGTATTGTAGTGAACGGGAATGTAGTATATGGTCATGATGGATTTGCCGGTGAACTTGGTCATATTGTTGCTGTGGATAACGGCCGTCAATGCGGTTGCGGTAAACGGGGTTGTCTGGAAACTTACGCTTCTGCAACTGGAATTAAAAGAACAGTTTTCGAATTACTTTCAGAAAATAATGAAGACAGTGAACTCCGGAAAATATCTTTCGACAATCTTACTTCAAAAATGATTTTTGAGGCTGCTGAAAAAGGCGACAAAATCGCGCTTGAAGCATTTGAAATGACAGGGAGGATTCTGGGCAGGAATCTGGCTAATGCTATTGCATTTTCAAGCCCCGAAGCTATTTTCTTATTTGGAGGTCTTGCTGCTGCCGGGGATTTTATCTTCTCTCCGACCCGGGAACATATGGAAAAAAACCTGTTGAGAATTTTTCAGAATAAAGTCAAACTTCTGCCTTCAGGATTACAAGATAAAAATGCTGCAGTCCTGGGAGCAGCAGGACTTATCTGGAAGGAACTGCTTCATTCTTAAGATCCCATGTAAGTTCAAGGTCCCAGTTTTCTCTTACGTTGACTTCCCCCGAATAAAATTGTACTTTTTCAGGTTGTAATCCGGATAAATATTTTCCTGTATCCCACCTGCCATTATTGTTTGTATCAAAAATGACTTTTAGTTTATATTTCCCCGGCTCCAGCCAGGAAAATTCTACGGTACCTGACTCGGATTTAGAAGCAGTCCTGAGTATTTGCTCCTTTTCGGTCATTAATTGCACAAGAATATTCTGTTCTACATTGGCCAGTGTTAATATCAGTTTCCCATAATGATCAATTGATTGAGTTTTAAAAGAAATATTGATGGTATCATTGGTTAATCCATATATATCAATAAAAGCACCTGGTTCAATGAACAACCGGTAATTCATAATTTCTTCCCATGCATGCCTGATCAGATATTTTCGTAAAAACAAAGAATCCTGCTCAAGGGTAAATACCTGTGAATATTCAAGAGTATCTTCCTTTTTGAATAGTTTAAATTTAGAGATATCAGAATATGCGACAGGATTTTCAGGGATCACAGATATTGCTTTGTATAGATCAAGCGTAGTACCATTCTGTACAGCCAATGCGATTCTGAGATTCTCTTCTGCCGGAGTTATTTCCTGTTTTTTTCTGCTTTTTACAACATTTTTTACGAAAACCAAATTTACAGTATCATCATATGGAATATAATTCATAATTGAATCTGTAACAAGATACCTTAAGTGCATTTTTAGTGTATCCTGTTTAAAAATTAAAGAATCTTTTATCCAGTAATAAAGAGTATCACTGGTCAGATTTTTTTCTAATACAAACCAATCGCTGTCGCAGGTAAAATTCAGCGGCTCAATGTGCAGTGAATCTCTGAGCGGCCGGTTAAAAAATAATTCCAGTCTTTTTTGATTTTTACGGTTGGTCCCGCTAAGATATTGTGGTTTGTTATCTTCCTGGAATAAAAACAGTTCAAATGTAACAGAATATTTTTCTCTCTTCGGAAAGGTAATGGTATCCAGCGCCAGTGTATCCTTGACCAGTGTATCCTTAAGTGTCGTAACCAGGCTATCAGTTTTTACATTTATCAATGAATCAGTTTTCAGGGAGCCCTGAGACATTTTAACTGAATCCAAAAAATTCATAATAGTTTCAGCAGATAATACCAGGTTTGTATCAAGAAAGGCTATTTCTTCATCCGGCAAATCGTAAATCAGATTATAGTTTTTGTCTTTCAGTGCAAATATTTTAAATGTATCTGATTTCAAATTATTGACTTCAAAATATCCTTTTTTAGAAGATTTCCCTATATAGATAGGAATTTCAAGATACGGCACTGAATCATAAAAATTATCATAGACCATAATGGTTACAGGTTCTTCTGATGGTTTCAGGTCAAATGCATTCAGGATTAGCCCTGCAACTCCAAGAGAATCGATATAACTTCCTGTGGAAAAAACGAACTTATAATTTTCAAGCAGATTTGATTCATTATTATCAACAATGGCCTGACCAAAATTGAAAGTGTATGTGGTACTGTCAAGCAGATCTTCCTTAAGATCAATCATCATAATCTTGTTCCTTAACCGCACAACAGGCTTTTCTTTTTGTGGAGGAGAAACAACAAGTTCCTGATTTATGTTCTTAAGCTGAATATATTCATCAAATTCAATTTCTATCCTTTTATTATTAAAATTCGTTGAGTAATTATCCGGAGTTGATCTTATTACTTTTGGTGGTGTCTCATCTTTTGGTCCGCCCATTGGACTGCCCACTTTTGCACATCCACTGAACAGCAGGAACACCAAAATAACTGCAAATATTAATTGATACTTCTTCAAACAGGTGATTTAACTTGATTTCAATTATTAAACTGGAATTAACTTTATTACAAACATACAAAGTTTAGATTTTATTTTATCCGGAGGATAAACCCGGAAAAAAAATATTATGGTCCGTTGGTTAAAACCGATGGCAGTTACATTTAAAACCTTTGACCCTGTAACTTTGCAACTTTCTGAACCTGTAACCTTTTAGTCTTGCAGCCCTGCAGCCCTGTAAGCCTTGCAGCCTTATTTCTTGCTCCTTTTATTGGAATTACTTAAGTTTACGTTCTTAAATCTATGACATATGATCATTGACGCAATTAACTGGAATGTAAATCCTGAAATTTTCAGGATTGGAAATTTTGCTGTCCGCTGGTATGGTTTGCTGTTTGCTTCAGGATTTCTCTTCGGCTATCTTATCTTTTATAAATTCTTTAAAAAAGAAGGGCTAACTGTTGAAATGCTTGATAAGCTGACTATATACATGGCCCTTGGTGTAGTGATTGGTGCAAGATTGGGTCATTGTCTTTTTTACGAGCCGGATTATTACCTGCATAATCCGATTGAAATCCTTAAAGTGTGGAAAGGCGGCCTTGCCAGTCATGGTGCAGCAATTGGTATACTTCTGGCATTATATCTTTTTATCAGAAAATATAAAAAACCTTATATCTGGATCCTTGACAGGATTGTTGTTGTTGTTGCTCTTGGCGGTGCATTGATTCGTCTGGGAAATCTCATGAATTCAGAGATCTATGGCATCGAAACCAAATTGCCATGGGGATTGGTTTTTCTAAGAAATCATGAGATTGTTCCAAAACATCCTACCCAGATATATGAGGCTTTGACATATTTTGGTGTATTCGGATTATTATTCTGGATCTATCTGAAAACCAATGGTAAATTCAGGAGTGGAACCTTATTTGGCTGGTTTCTTATTCTGGTATTTGGCAGTAGATTTTTTATTGAATTTATTAAAGAAGTCCAGGTACCATTTGAAGAGAG
>JBGPAO010000333.1:0-4316 GCA_041480755.1 Bacteroidia bacterium | reverse complement strand
TGAACAAAACAGGATAATTTTCTTTAAGTATGCACATCAAAGTCAGGCAGACAACAGGTAAAAAAATAAAAAGATCTATCACATAATAGTCATGTTGAAAAAACGCGTAAAAATGAAGAAGAAAAAAACAAATTATCCCTATGAAAATGAGAAGAGAAATAAATATAAGTAACTTATTTGCTTTTTTGTATTTTACAATAATAAAGGTGCAGAGTGCCAACAAAAACCAGTAAATGCTTTTATGGAAATAACTCCACTTTATTTGCTCTTTGATACCTAGCAAGTGATCATGTATTTGTTCCATTGTGAGGCTCCAGATGGGGCGGATACCTAATATAAGGTAAGCTTTATGATAAATGTTGTAATAATTTGCATAAATATACCAACTGAATATTAATCCAAAAGCGAGGATAAATGGTATCCATTCAATATATGGATGTTTAAATAACCTGTTGCCATTTTTAAATTTTGATATGCCTGTCGCTTCCAGAAAAAAAACAGCCAAAAGTGCAATCAAACTGATAATTGCTGTTATTTTGATTAAACCGGCAAGTGTAAAAACTAATACGGATAACAACAGAAATATATTTTTCCCGGATTTGTAAAAAAGCCAGAATAGATACCAGGCTATTAGTACAAAACCAAAGGAAGGTATATTTGGAATAAAATTGTTGGCATAATAAACAAGTACCGGTGAGACAAATAGCAACAGGGATGTTGTGATAGCCAGGAAAGAATCCTTTAAGATATCTTCAAACAATTTCATCAGAGCGAATAATCCCAGGAAAAAAATGATAAGATTAACCAGTCTTAACATATACTCATGGTACCCAAAAACTTTCCATAGCTTGGCAACTAAATAATATATTATGGGGAATTCCTCAGCTGTCTTGCCAGTTCCATCACCGCCAAGAAAGTGCATAGCTGGTTCAAGAAGAGGATTATTATCCTGGTAATAATTCAGGGCGAATGAAAGTCCATCACACTGCCTCCATTGATGTGTACTCTGAGGCCTGAGGAAAAGAATTTCCTGGTAATTATAATAAATTGACAAACAAATAATTATAATCAGCATATACCATACTGAAAACCGGGGATGGTATGGCTCAAAACCAAACTGCAATATTTTTAATATTTTTTGCTTCATGCTAAATCATTTCAGGGAATCATCCGGCTAAAAAACAAATGGAATAAACATTTTAGTTTTTTTCATATAGATTCTGTAATCCTCTCCGAATTTAATGATCATCTCTTTTTCTTCCACCCTGGCTGTAAATATGAGTGCAATGAAATTAATTATTGCAAAAAAACATTGCAAATAACCGCAATCCTTTGCCAGGACACCAAATCCAACCAGGATCAAAGACAGGTACATAGGATGCCGTATATATTTATACACTCCGGTTGTTATTAATTTTGATGTGTTTTCCATCTGATCTGTGGGTTTCCCTTTTGAATATAGTGTCTGGAATCCAATGGCAGCAACAAGAATCGATAATATCAGCAATACCCATGAAATGATCTGATGCAATGAGAAAGGATCTTTAAACCATACCGGGTAGTTCAGCAACAGAAGTATCAGGATGCTTTCAAATGCAAAGAACCTGAAGATTCCATGAAATCTTTTTCCCTTTAATGAAACCCACCATGTGAACCATATTAGCGTAATGGTACCTATAACCAGAATAATAATTGCGATCAGATTCATTTAATGATTTATTGGTACAAATCCTTGACATCAGTTTTTGCCAGCTCAATCATAAGTTCTCCGATTTTTTGAACAAGATCATTGAAATATCTTTTTCCTTTTTCGGCAGATGCTTTTTTTGGATTCCCGATCCCGGTATCCACAGTTACTTTTGGCCATTTTCTTTCTGTCCAGGCCCAGCCCTCACGAAATGCTTTGATTTTTATCTTTTTCTCTTTCCCCTGGCCGGCTTTATCCAGCGGCAAAACCAGTTCAGGTACCAGGTGCATCAGAAGGCTGGTTTCCATCTCTCCGGCGTGATCTCCCGGTTCATCAAAATAGTCATCCAGTTTAAGTGCCTGGTAAAAATTACATGTACATAAAAACATCTCAGGATATTGAACACCAAGTTCACGGATTATAGGCCTGAAATCATTTCCGCCATGACTGTTCATTATCAGTAGTTTTCGAATCCCATGATGATTCAGAACATCAACAATGTCTTTAAATACGGCTGCCTGAGTGGAAGGATTCATATTGATATCAAACCTGATATCTCTCTGCCCGGTATTGACCCCGAAGGGGATCGTTGGAAGAACAATTACTTTAGCTCCTTTATCCCATGCAACTTTTGCTGCACCTTCTGCAATTTTTTGACCTTCAATAATATCAGCCGAATAGGGGAGATGGAAATTATGCGCTTCTGTTGCACCCCATGGCAGGACAGCGAGCATATAATTCTGGTCTTTTACCGTAAGCCAGTTGGTTTCTGCAAGAATATAGGGCTTCATTAATAATGGTTTAATAACTTATAAAAATAATAAATTATGGATATAAGGCTACAAGGTTACAAGAACTCCAAGACAAATAGATAAATGGTTAATGATTGTTTATTAATTTTGAATTTTAGAAACTTTTATTAATATTTATAAAAACAAACAATGTCAATAATGACCAGTCGAACACCCATTCTATCAATTATTTCTCCAGTATATTGTTGTGAAGAATCACTGGAGGAACTCTATAAAAGGATTCTTCAAACGACCAAACAGATCACTAATGAATATGAATTAATTCTGGTTAATGATAACAGTCCGGACAATTCATGGAGTAAAATAATTGACTTGTGCGCCAGGGATAAAAATGTAAAAGGATTACTTTTTTCCAGGAATTTTGGTCAGCATTGCGCAATTGCTGCTGGATTGAATAGATCAAAAGGAGAATGGGTAATTGTTATGGATTGTGATCTGCAAGACCAACCAGAAGAAATCTATAATTTATATAAGAAAGCGATTGAGGGATATGATATTGTTTTTGGCAGACGAAAACGAAGAAAAGATAATTTGTTTAAGAGACTATTTTCAAAACTGTTTTATAAAGTGCTAGCTTACGTGACCGGAACAAAACAAGATCCCGCAATTGGTAATTTCGGAATTTATAACAGAAAAGTTATCAATGCTATACTTGAAATGAAAGATCAGCTGAAGTATTTTCCAGCTATGGTCAGATGGGTTGGATTCAAACATACCTCAATTGATTTAGTACATGCCGAGAGAAAGTTTGGTAAAACTTCCTATAGATTTAAAAAGTTATTACGCCTTGGATTAGATGTTATGATCGCTTTCTCAGATAAACCTCTTCGACTAATTGTAAAGATCGGGCTTATGATAAGCTTATTATCATTTTTATTTGGACTTATTACTATGATTTTGTATTTCTTAGATAAGATTACAGTTATAGGTTATACGAGTTTAATTTTATCAATCTGGTTCTTATCCGGGATGATAATTTTTATAGTTGGTTTTATGGGATTGTATATTGGGAAAATATTTGAAAAAGTTAAACAACGGCCAGTATACATAATTAAAGAAGAGATTAACATCTAAGCTATGATGTATAAACATTTAAATTGGGATTCAGATTTTTTTGGTTTTCCAACTGCGAGAATCGACGGAGATTTTATGAAACTGGATATTTTGGAGAAAATCCTAAATCAATTGATTCTGAAAAACTACAAGTTGGTTTACCTGTTTATAGACCCTTCTAACCTGGAGATAATAAGGTTAATTCAAAAATTTGAGGGAAAACTCGTCGACGATAAAATTACATTTAGATTGCGACTAACAAGTTTCAGAAATGTTCAATATGATAATAATATTATTTCATATCCTGTTCAAGAACCAAATGAGGAACTAATTGAGCTGGCCATTGAGAGTGGTAAATATTCCAGATTTAGGACTGATAATTGCTTTTCTAAAGGTATTTATGAAAAATTATATACGCAATGGATTACAAATTCAACTCTTCGATTAAATGCTGAAGAAGTTTTTGTTTATCAGACAGGTAATAAAATAAAAGGAATGATTACATTGACCGAGAAGCAGCAAATTGGTAATATTGGTTTAATCGCAGTTGCTCAAGATTCACAGGGTTTGGGGATCGGGAAAAAACTGGTAAATAGGACAATCCATTATTTTCATTCCAAAGGTATTGAGAGCCTGGATGTTGTCACGCAAAATGCAAATAAGGATGCATGTGATTTTTATAAAAAGATTGGATTCAAAATATTGAATATAAAAAACGTTTACCATTTTTGGCTCAAATAAAACTCATTAAAGTATATTCTTTT
>JBGPAO010000332.1:0-4328 GCA_041480755.1 Bacteroidia bacterium | reverse complement strand
TAGATTCTTTTCAATAATCTGTTTTTCCTCCGGAGTTATAATTGCTTTCAATTCTGCAGCAATAGACTGGGCAATCTGGTTTTGTATGTCGAAAATATCTTCCGTCCTTTCAATTGTCTTTTCATATGATTCACCCCAGAGATGCCAGCCTTTTGCTCCATCTAAAAGCTGTATTCTAAGTCTGAATGTATTACCATATTTTTGTCCGCTGCCTTCAACAATATAATTTACTCCCAGTTCTTTTGCAATTTCGGGAATGGATTTGGTTGGATTCCGGTATTGTTCAACGGAAGTACGACCAGGAACCCTGAGATCCTTAATTGCTTGCAGATTTAACAGTACCTCTTCCATAATACCATTTATGAAGTATGTATTTTCTTCATCCTGGCTATCATTGACAAAGGGCAATACAGCAATAGTTTTTTCAAGTTCTTTAGTGTGCTTTCCTCCAAAGATGATGTTAAATACAAATAAAACAACAACAATAACCAAAACCACCAGAAGTCCGGAGAGCAAGAATATCAATCTTTTCTTTGGTTTATTAATGCTTCCTTTAACATTAACTAATTCTTTGCTTTCATACTTCATTTCTTCCGGCTTTGTCTGACTTATGATCTGTGTATCCTTGTATTTAAGATACCATTCTATAATAGTTGTAAGATTATTGAGAACTGGTTTAACCTGTCGTGGATCAAATTCTTTAGGATGGGAACCAAAAGTAGACAGACTATTCAGGCTTTGCATTGAAGCAAATATATGTGATGGGATCTTCTCTTCCCTGTTGAGTTTGTCAATGATCCCCTGAAGAGGTTCTGTCTTGCGTGGTCTTTTTAATTCACATTCGCACAGATCAGTGATTATAACTTCCAAACATCTCCTGGCATAAACCAGGACTATATTCTCGTCATCAGTTCTGATCAGCCGTTCCAGTTCCTTTTCCAGGTCGGGTGACTGGCCCTTAATGGACTCATAAAGCCGCTCGATTTCTTTTATTTCAGCAGACCAGATCTGCATGAGGCAAGGATTTTAAAATCATGTTTAATTACTTAAAATTAAAGAAATTTCAATCCAAAATCAAAATTGTTCATAGATGGATCAGCATGCAATGGATTTCAACTTGGATTATCGATCATAAAATTCAAATGATCTTATCTAAGTGAATGTCAGGTATGGTTGAAATTATTGTTATTTACTGTTCTTTATTGTTTATTAATATTTATTGATATATATTCGCAATAAAAAATACAATGAATACCAATTTATCTGTCTTCAAAGTTTTTCAGCATAGTGAGGAATATTTTGAAATCCTGAGCGATCCCAAAAATTCCCGGAGGTACGTCCTGAAACAAATGCTGTTCATTTTTCTTTTCTCTTTTCTTTATGGTGTTGTTATGGGCAGTTACAATGGAGTATTACAAAGCCTGGTCACCGGGATTAAAGTACCATGCCTGATTTTTCTTTCGTTATTAATATGCTTCCCCGCACTTTACGTCATTAAATACATGATCGGTTCCACCATGACCATCTATCAAATGGCTAATATCATCTTTTCGGGCTTTATCGTCTTCACAACTATTTCTTTATCATTTGCCCCAATTGTAATATTTTTCATGGTCACCAGCAATAATTATTCATTCCTGAAATTACTGCACGTGGCAATTTTCACTTTTTCCGGAATTTTTACAGTTAAAACTATTATTAACGGGCTTACTTATTCATGCGAAAAGAAAAATATCTATCCAAAACTTGGTATGAGAATATTCAAAATCTGGATAGTCATCCTTGCTTTTGTTAGTTCACAACTTGCCTGGAATCTCAGGCCGTTTGTCGGCAGTCGTGATCTTCCTTTTGAATTATTCAGGAAGCGTGAAAGCAACTTCTACGTCGCTGTTATTCAATCCGCAGTACACCTGTTTAAGCCGGCACAGAACACGGACCAGGACAAGCAGGACGAATCAAATAAACAATAACCTGAGATAGTACTTTAAACTCCACTAATGGCTAATGATGATAAGATAATGACTCTTGAAGAAGTGGCAGAATACCTTAGAGTAAAGCCACAGACTATTTATACCTGGGCACAGGAAAAAAAGATACCCGCTGCAAAACTTGGCAAGGAATGGCGGTTTAAAAAATCAATGATCGATAAATGGTTTAATGAAAGTATGGACGATAAATTCAGGAATTATTTTACTGAGAAATCCTGAGTAGTACTATGTGATAATAAGAAATAAATTACTTAAAATCAGGAGCCTATTATTAAAATCATAGCAATTATATGTAATATCGTTTTCATTGGATTCGTCTGCCGGGCTTTCGTGGACCAGTACCCTCATCCCAAAGAATACGGTTTTATTGCTTTCACAGTATTGATGATATTGACTCCCATTCTGAGCCTGGTAGTCTTTTTCCTGACAGGAAACTGGCGATGGTCTGCCAGGTCTTAATATGAAAAGTATCTTTTATTTATGTAGACCAGATTGTCATTTAGAATTAAGTTAAATTGCAGTAATTTTCTTCCATGATTTACAGAGAAATGTCTTCTATTTCTTCATCTCTGCCATATACTCATCATACGCCTTATGTCCAGTTCTCTCATACAAATCCCAGTACCGGTCGTCACCTTTAAGGTTCTTAAATACGGGATCAACTTTTAAGAACGGAAATTCCGGACAATGTTTCTCAAAGGCTTTTTCAAGCCAGTAAAAAGCAGAATCCACCTTTCCAATCCCGCTGTAATACCAGCCGGTATAATATTCCGGACTTCCGGCTGTTGTTTCATTATTTTTATCGATTAATTGATTAGTTGAATGGGCTTGTTGAAAATTTTTTGTTTTAAAATATGCTAATGCCAGACAAGCGTGAAATCTTGGCAGCGACATATCCGGATGCTGAGCCTTCATAGCAGATTCCAGATATATTTTTGCAGAATCATATTTTTCCAACCAGATACATTCTTCTCCTTTCCATGAATCCGTCATCTCTTCACCTGAATCCTGGTATATTTTTTTTATAGAACTATAAGCCTCATTTATATTGCCTGATAATACATTTATTTTTATTAATAGATCCGTATATCCTGCTATGACTAATTCCTGAGCTTTTTTCTGATATATTAATGCATCTTCCAGGCGATTCATCTTTAAAAAGAATTCACCAATTAAAATTATGTAATAATCCCAACTGGTTTCCAATCTATTAGTACCCAACTCATTAACTTTAAGATATTCCCTTTCAGCCTTGATATAATCCCATCTCCCCCATTCATTAATATTTCCCATTCCAAAATGTGCCCATGCATTATTTTGATCTAATTCCAGGGCCTTTTCAAAAAAAGGTAATGCATCCCAGATTGCTGACGATATCTCCTTTGAACCAGCATATGCACCGGCAGATAGTGTTACTATGCCTGCAATGCCATAGGCATCCGCATAATCAGGGTCTAATTCGATGGCTTTTAAAACTAAATCAAGGATCTGATTCCCTGTTTCGTTCCCTCCTGTTCTCATGAGATAAAAGGCTTGTTGTAAAAATTCGTAAGCTTCCAGATTGCTGGTGGAAATTTTTTGAATATTTTCTAATTCCGATTTTGTTAAAAATGCTTTTACATTTTCTGCAATCTGCAACGCAATATCTGCCTGTATGGAAATTATTTCTTTATAAGGCTGATCATATTCATGTTGCCATAAATGTCTGTCGTTTTTTGGATCGATTAGCTGGGTTGTTACTCTTACCGAATCCCCAATCTTTTTGTAAGTGCCTTCAAGAATGTAATTAACCTTTAATTCATCGGCAATCTGCGGGATCTTTTTATCGGTTCCTTTATATGTCAAAACAGAATTTAGGGAAACTACCTTATCAAAGGAAGCTATTTTGTATAAATGGTTGATGATCTCATCCGTTAAACCATCACTCATGTACTCCTGGTCAGGATCCGTACTGAAGTTCTTGAAAGGTAATACAGCAATAGATTTTTCATATTCTGGTTTATCTGAAACCGATTTCCTGTCACCAACGATATTAAATACGAAAAGAATCATGATCACTATAACAACCAGGAGAAGCCCGGAGAATAAAATTATTAGCCTTTTCTTTGATTTACCGATATTGTTTGCAGAATCATCAGGACCTTTATTTTCATACTTTTTTTCTTCTGGCTTTGCTTTATTTCCAATCTTTATATCCTTATATTTTATGTACCATTTAAAAATGGTTGCCAGATTTAATAATATTGGTCGTACCTGTTCCGGATCGTATTCTTTAGGATGGGCGCCAAAGGTGGAAAGGCTGTTCAGATGATCCATTGAGGTAATAATGTGAGAAGGGAC
>JBGPAO010000331.1:0-4337 GCA_041480755.1 Bacteroidia bacterium | reverse complement strand
CGGGATGGTATTGTAGTATATACAGGTATTCTCGGTTCATTGAAACGTTTCAAGGATGATGCCAGGGAAGTTGGCTCTGGTCTTGAATGCGGACTGAATATTGAGAACTTTAATGATATTAAAATGGGTGATATCATTGAAGGATTCAATCAACATGAAATTAAGAAGAAATTATAACTGCACAAAACCTCAGGCAGAGATCATTGCCTTATAATCAGCGGGAGACAGAAGGGAATTAAGTTCTCCTGCATTGCTTACACTGATTCTGATCATCCAGCCTTCAACGTAAGGATCTTTATTTACTATTTCAGGTTCATCATTTAGCTTGGGATTGATTTCTAAAACTTCTCCGGAAGCAGGCATAAATAAATCAGTAACGGTTTTTACTGCTTCTACTGTACCAAAAGCTTCTCCTTTAGAGAGCTTTTCACCAAGTGTTTCGATTTCAACGAAAACAACATCTCCAAGCTCACCCTGGGCCCAATCAGTTATTCCTACATACGCTTCTTTTCCTTCCATGCGGATCCATTCATGTTTTTCGGTATACCTGAGGTTTTCTGGAACATTCATTTTTATATATTTTTATTAGACTATTTCAGTATGCTTCAAATTTAATTATTTTTTATTCCTCACATCAATTTGTCTTAATCTAACTTTTCAGGGGATATCTCCCCGTCTCACTGCGCCAGAGTAAATCTTACACTGAATCCAACATTTGTATTGGCAGTCCTGTATGAAAGGGATACAATAGGATCATTCATAACGCGGTCGAAGAACAAGCGGAGATTAAACTGGTTGCTAAGAGCATAATCCAGTGTGATATTTATTTTAAAAACCCTTTGTCCGGCTGTTGCCTGATCAAGATTCTCAGCAGCGAGTTTCCGGATCATGGTCCTATTATCCCTTATCGAAAGATCAGCCATGAGGTTCAGATCACTTGTCATTGATTTTTGTCCACCTCCCGGCAGGTTAAAAACAAGCGGAACTTCTGTAAAACGGTAGCCACCGCCAATTACCATTTCACTGCTTGAAACTTCGTTTAGCTGGTTGTTAGCGAGGCTGAGGGAAAGTGATCTTGAGCGTTTAATTTCAAAACGGGAGGTAAGGTTATTCTGCCAGTTCATGTCGATATTAATCAGCGGGCTGAACTGTTCATTTATTGATACTGATATGATCTCGTTTTCAGGAAAGAAATTGCCGTTAAGATCGATGGACTGAAGATCAACAAATCCTCTTTCATTCACCTGGTAAAAGGGATTTGAAATAAAGCTTCCAACGCTGTATGATGATCTGTAAGAATGAGTTATGCTGACTGATCTGAAAAGTTTCTGGAGAAACGGGATTTTTGATAAACCGTCATATTGAATCCGCCAATTTGGCAGGATCCGGGTTATCTCCGGGAACGCACTCAGGCCGATTTTATAGGGATCCCTGTTTCCATATGCAGCAAGAAAAGCAGGAATCAGCACGTCCTGGGAATTGCCGCTGTAACCATAATAATAACCTGCTGAATCCTTTACAGGAATATAATCTCCTCCGTTTGCCCTATCTGCTGCAAGTCTCTCGGAGATAATAAACCTGTATTCATTTTTAAATCTTTCAAATGTGGCGGATGCAAGATTTTTTTTGCTATATACTTTTTCGAAAGCTGTTCCAAGGGTGATGTACGACATAGTGAAATTGCCCGAAACCTGGCGGCTCCTGGTACTGTCAGGGTAATTGCCATTGACGTCAGCAATAAAATATTCATTCAGGTTTTTGGTAAAGCTGCGGTTTGCCGTAAGGTCAATACGGATACTTGGCAATGGTTCGATTGTCCCTCTGAAATTAAAAGTGGTGGTATGATTCATGATGTAAGGGCTGTTGAGAAGCGAGTCCTTTGACAGCCATCCATTTTCAATAGCGCGATATGGGAATCTGGGATCCTGGAACCCGAGCACAAACGGCAAACCGGGAGCGTTAACACCCCCGAAACGTTCCATACCCGCAAAGCTGGCAGAAGGTTTGTATCCCGGCAGGAGTGAGCCATCACCGCTTGTATATGAAATTGAAATATTCCTTACCGCCATCAGGATTTTAGAAGTATAATCTGCTATAAGAATTAAAGGATTTTCACCCAGTTCAATAGTACCTTTCACTTCGCACCTGATACCCCTGTAATCTTTGTCTGTAGTAAAAGAGATCCTGTTTTCACTGAGAACCTCAATGGTTCCCTGGATTTCCTGACCGTCTGTGTCATAGAATTTCGCAGTTACATTTTCAGTCTTCAGATTATGGGAAATCGACCTTGGTTCTCCCGCCCTGAGAAAAATTCCGTCACGTTTATAATTGACTTCCCGGGTCCTTTTTTCAGTTGAAGGCTCTCTGCCTTCGCTTCTGAAACGCTGGTTCACTTTTTTAAGATAAGGAACCTTATTGTACAGATTGATCAGGTTAAGCTGGCCATTAAGCTGAGTGTTAGTTGAATTTTTAATTACATTGCCAAGATCTATTGTATCGGCAGTTATAGGTCCTACATCCCAGTAATAATTTGCCCCGTATCTTGCAGATAAAGTCACCCAGTCGAGTAATGGTATTTTATTTATGGGTACAGTATATGAAATATTCAAACTGTGTTCATAATGCGTTGTTCGACCTCCGTTATATATTTCCTGAAGTATCGAATCCTTTTTTTCCTCATAATCATTCTGGCCTTTCCTAACGACACCC
This sequence comes from Bacteroidia bacterium, assembly GCA_041480755.1. Lineage (GTDB taxonomy): Bacteria > Bacteroidota > Bacteroidia > Bacteroidales > SM23-62 > LJUQ01. The sequence goes on along the minus strand of JBGPAO010000331.1, from coordinate 1,628 downwards.
ATTGGTTCATCAATCCTTGTTATGTTTGTAGAACTGAAATCCAGTTTAAGCGCCCGGGTAAGATCATACTTCAGATCAAAATAGCGATTCCATAAAAAATTCTTGTTAACAATGGTATCGATCAGCGCCTGGGGATTGGAAAGGTTCCTCAACAACCTTTCATCATAAGTGCGGTTAAGATCACTCCGGAAAGAAAGCCTCGAAGGTGAGTAATAAAAATTGAGATCTTTAAACAATCTCAGCCAGGGAGATTTGAAAATGTTGACTTTAGCAAAAGGTGTCACATTTTTTGGCCGGGCATTGAAATTATAACTTATTGCTCCCCTGTAATTTTTCCTGAAATCATATTCAGTCTTTATATCACGGGCTGAACTCTCATTATATGAATAGCTCAGTGCCCAGTTTGCTATATCATAAAATCTGGGAGGTCCCTCCAGCTTGTTTTTTCTCACATTCGTGAAATTCATGCTTTTTCTTCTCATGTATTCCTGGGCATTGTATTTAATCTCCTGCCGTTCGTCTGCTGTTTCAGCGTTGCGAAGAGCTGATTTCAGGGGGATATCAGGATCCAGCGGATTATATTGAGGATTGACTCTGGTTTCGGAAAAACCGACATATATCGGAATACTGACCTGCGCTTTTTCAGGAAAAATCTTACCCAATTCGAAGTTTGAAGTTATATCATATTCGTATACCTCTTCCTTGGAACGTTCATTAACCTTTTTTTCAATGCTCCCAAAACCTGGTGTGCTTGTATTCCCTGAAACGGTTATGGTCCCGAGGTCTGCAAGTTTTGTAGTGATCCTTGCATTAGCCGCCCATCCTCCGTTTTCATTAAAGTCAGTAAGCCTGAGCTCATTAAGCCATATTTCACCTGATTTTGGCAGGCCGTCGTCTTCCTGCTGGTTACCTGAAGCTTTTGGATTCCGGATACCCAGCATGATTGTCTTGACATTGCTAAGGTTAGGATTTCCTTTTATGCTGATACGGTTTCCCTTATTATCAAAATCAGTGAAAACAGTATTCATGTCGATAGTTGATCCCACTACCCTCATTGCATTATTACGAGCTTGTTTAATATCCTGGAAAATTTCTAGAGATATCTCGAACCTGTTTTCAGAAGGCCAAACAGCTCTTTGATCAGAAGGATTATCATTATCGTATCTTCCCGGGAGAGTCAGCTTAAGGGGAACTTCATATTCATAGTAATTATTTTTGTAATCTGTTCCCAAACGGATAAACGCTACCAGGTCATTGTCATTCAGGGGTACATCTTCAAGTGCTTCTGCATGAACTTCCATCTGTACCTTTCTATACTGACGTATATCCATATAAATATTTTTATAGACAGCCCTGGCATCTCCGTCTTCAAGGTCCTGGACTTTCATGAGCAGGGATTGTTCATTCAGCTGCCGCAGCTGAGGATTGGTGGGATCAATGACCCTGGTAATTCCCGGTGGCAGGACATAATTGACAGGCGTTTTTCCTGCATTTTCTTCAATATTTACAGCTGACACATCAAGTATTCCATCCTTAGGTTCAGGTGAAGTGACTCCTTCACCACCCTGGGTAAGCGGGAAATTATATCTTCTCCATTCTCCTCTGACCAGATCGAGTTTAGCAAACCT
>JBGPAO010000330.1:0-4350 GCA_041480755.1 Bacteroidia bacterium | reverse complement strand
TCACAAGCCCAGGTGAGCACGACTTTATACCACATGTACGGAGTACCACAGTCAAACCAGCTGAATCCTGCATTTCAACCCAACTGTGATGCTTATCTGGGATTTCCTATGTTATCACCATTGAATTTCAGTACGGACATGAATCCTTTGCGATACGATGATATTTTCAGCTACTCACAGCTTGACCAGATAATTACATTTATGCACCCGGAGGGTGATAAGTCAGCTTTTCTGAATGCTCTGAATCCGGTTAATGCCTTGAATACAAATGTTGGTACAAATCTATTATCTATGGGATGGAGGGACAGGCAATTTTATTTCACTATCGATTTTACGGAGAAGATCGAAAATGATATAAGGTTTACAAAAGATTTTGCAGAATTTGTTTTAAACGGCAACCGGAACCAGGAAAGATTTAATTTCAGTGAAACAGGATTTGATCTTAAATATTATCATGAATTAGCTCTTGGCATTTCATATGACTATGAGGATCAGTTCCAGATTGGAGCGCGTGCAAAAGTCCTTTTTGGAGTGGCGAATATTAACACACGTCTTTCTGATTTGACAGTCAGGGCATATGAGGACAGGTGGGATTTTAATTCAAACATGATCCTTGATGCTTCTGCTCCCTTCCTTTCAATTCCAGTAGATTCTACAGGTTTTGTTGTCTTGGATAGTATCCAGAGTAGTACTAAATCTAATTTTCCAGACTCAGTAAGTGTGGATTTTATTATGGACAATTTAAGTAATTTCCTTGGAACAGGGAATCTGGGATTTGGAGTTGATTTTGGATTTAATTTCAAACCGATCGAGAATTTATCAATCTCTGCCAGTGTAAATGACCTGGGTTTTATCAGGTGGAAGAAAAACACTTACCAGCTGACAAATGATGGCACATTTGGATGGGAGGGTGTTGAGGTTACCCTTGAAAAAGACTGGGATCCTAAGGAAATGTTGCTTGACTCCCTGAAAAAACAGATGAATTTCACTTCAGAACAGGTATCCTATACTACTTCACTGTCCGGCAAGGTATATCTTGGAGCAGCCTATGAATTGAATGATAAAGTGAAATTTGGGGTCGTTGCCAAAACAAGGATTTACAATTATCATTTTTTCAACCAGTTTACTTTTTCTGCGAACGTAATGCCCATACAGATGTTCAGTGCAACGCTCAGCTATTCAATTATCGGGAAGAATTATACAAATTTCGGCCTTGGATTATCATTAAGACTGGGACCTTTCAACATGTATTTTATCACCGATCAGACCCCATCGGGATATTTATTGCCTGAAACAATCAATTCCCTGAATTTCCGATTTGGACTGAACCTGGCATTTGGATGTGCAAAGATTCCTAAAAGAATGAAGGATCGTCCTCTTATTGATTAGTTGATTTTATTTTCTACTTTTGCACTTCAATTTATAGCAATGGTCACATTAGTAAGAATTATATTAATAATTGCGGTTGTCTATTTCGGGATCAGAATAGTCGATAAATTTATTATTCCTTATTTATTCCCCAACAGGAGAAGAGAAGGAGATAATGATACAATAATATCAGGATCGGGTACTAAAAAGAAGAAATTCAGTAAGGAAGATGGGGATTATGTGGATTATGAGGAAATGAAATAAAAAAAGCGGCTCAGGCCGCTTTTTTATAAAGATTTTTTTTGGTGATAATTTTCAAGTAAAGATAATATGGCTTCCCTAACCAGCGGCAAGTTCATAGAATTTTCCAACTGTGATCACATCAATTACGTGTTGTGAAAGATTTTCCCTTTTAAGTTTGAACATTTCAAAAGCCATTTTACAGGCATAGATCTCACCTCCTCCGGCAACAATGATATCCAGAAATTCATCAACCGGAGGTACGTCAAGAGCCAGCATTTGTTGCTTCATCATAGCTGACACACCAGCTTCAACACCAGGTAATATACCAAGTAATGTTGGAAACGGTAACCCGCCAGGCATCCTCATTGCAGGATTTCCGACTGTAGCAGTTTTCAATTCTGTCAATTTTACCAAATACCAATTTTACTCCGGATGGTATGAAATCCGCTTTAGGCTTAATCACATCCTGCTTTGTATAAATCCCAAAGGGTATAAATATGAAACCTGGCTGATAATAATGATTCTTTTCTTCGTCAACAATTATCATCTCCCATGCCGATCTGTCAAGAACTTTTCTCAGCTTGTTAGCCATCATAGTTCCTCCGGTTCCGGCACCTAAGATTACTAGTTTTTTCATGCTTTATTTTAAAAAGCAGGTAAAAATAATTAAAAATATTTAATTATATAAATATGACATTATATTAATATAATAAATCATTTATGATTGTCAGTCAGGTCATTGATATAATTTGACTGCAAAGTGAAGTGTAAAGTTTTTTTATGACTCAGATATTTTCCAATGCCTGTTTAAGGTCATAAATCAGGTCCTTTATGTTTTCAATTCCCACAGAATATCTTACCAGGTCGTCGGTGATTCCGGCTTTTAGTTTTTCATCTTTGGGAACTGATGCATGAGTCATTGAAGCAGGATGCTGTATGAGTGTTTCAACTCCCCCGAGAGATACTGCAAGGGTAGAAAGTTTGACTGAGTTCATAAGTTTTTTTCCTGCTTCAAATCCACCCTTAAGTCCGAAACTAAGCATTGAGCCAAAACCGCGCATCTGCTTTTTGGCCAGTTCATATTGTGGATGGGATTCCAGTCCGGGATATTTTATCCATGCTATTTTAGGGTGATCCAGAAGGAACCTGGCAATTTCCATCGCATTCTGCTGCGCTCTTTCAATACGGATAGACAGGGTTTTAACTCCCCGAAGAACCATGTAAGCCTGGTGGGGATCCATGCAGCAACCCATTGAAACCATAACAGGCCTTATCTTTTTATATAATTCTTCTGTTCTGGTAACAATTATTCCACCAACAACATCAGCATGCCCATTGATGAATTTTGTGACAGAATGGAAAACTACGTCTGCACCGAATGACAACGGATTTTGAAGAAAAGGGGAACAGAATGTATTATCGACGACGAGGATTAATCCATTTTCCTTTGCAATCTCAGAACATTTAGCGAGGTCCGTAAGATTCATGGTCGGATTGGATGGAGTTTCTATATACAGGACTTTAGATTCTTTTCGTATGGCTTTGACAATATTGTCAGGATTTGAGGTATCGATATAAGAATAAAGAACTCCGAACCGGGAAAAATGATTTTCAATAACTCCGCGTGCAGGACCATAAATTGCATCAGTGCTTATTATATGATGGTTCTGTCCCAGTAACGCTATATATAATGTTGTAGCAGCGGCCATGCCTGAACTGGTTGCTATCCCTCCAAATCCTCCTTCGAGTTGTGAAATATTATCTTCAAGTGCTTTAATAGTTGGATTGGCTATTCTTGTGTAGATATATCCTTTGTCCTTGCCGGCAAAACAGGCTGCCCCCTGGTCTGCATCTCTGAAACGAAAAGTAGATGTCTGATAGATTGGAACCATTGCGCTACCATATTCATCATCGAAGTGTCCGGCGTGAACCTGTTTAGATTCAAAATGCAGATTTTCAATTTGTTCCATTAGAATTTATTTTTATTTGTTTTGCCAGGTTGTTTGCAAAAACAAAATCATTCAAATATTTATTTGTTGCAGTCAGAATGTCATGCTTTGAACCTTCCCAGCATTTTATTCCCTCATAAATGAACACTACCTTATCACCAATTTCCATAACCGAATTCATATCATGAGTATTCACAATAGTAGTGGTGTTAAATTCAAGTGTAATTTCTTTGATAAGGGTATCGATCAGGATTGCAGTTTGTGGATCCAGTCCTGAATTAGGTTCATCACAAAAAAGGTACCTGGGGTTTAAAGAAATAGCTCTGGCGATACCAACTCTTTTTCTCATTCCTCCACTAAGCTCAGAAGGGAACAATTTATTGGAATTTTCCATATTTACTCTTTTCAGGCAGAAATCAACCCGTTCCCTTTTTTCTTCAAAGGATTGGTCAGTAAACATATCCAATGGGTACATGACGTTTTCTTCAACTGTCAAGGAATCAAAAAGGGCTGCACCCTGGAAAAGCATACCAATTTCTTTACGGATCTCTTTTTTTTCTTTGAAATTCATTTTATTGAAAACGCGATCATCATAAAGGATTTCCCCTTCATCAATCTCATGGAGTCCCACGATTGATTTTAGCAGGACAGTTTTCCCGGAACCGCTTTTTCCAATTACCAGGTTAGTCATTCCTTTCTCGAATGTCACAGAAATATTATCAAGTACCTTGACATCCCCAAAAGATTTTGAAATATTTCTGACCTCGATCATTGCAGTATTATTTTTGTA
>JBGPAO010000329.1:0-4356 GCA_041480755.1 Bacteroidia bacterium | reverse complement strand
TCGTTCATCCCTGAAAAAGTCAGAATCCCGTGTTACATTGTGCTTATTGCTTCATTTGTCACAATAGTTGAGCTCGTTATGCAGGCTTACGTACCTGATCTTTTTGATAGGTTGGGAGTTTTCATTCCACTGATCGTTGTAAACTGTATTGTCCTTGGAAGAGCTGAAGCCTTTGCATCAAAAAATGATGTCCTTTCATCTGCAATTGACGGTCTTAGCATGGGACTGGGATTCACACTGGCACTCATTATTGTTGGCTGCGTCAGAGAACTACTGGGAAGCGGCTCATTATTCGGACATGAAATTTACAGTGGTAACGGGATTTTAATTTTTATTCTGCCTCCTGGTGCATTCCTGGCTCTTGCTTACCTGATTGTAATTATTAATAGGCTAAGAAAAGTTTAACATTATGCAATATTTAATCCTGATTATATCAGCAGTATTTATTAACAACATTGTATTTGTAAAAACCCTTGGGATTTGCCCATATATTGGGGTTTCCACCAGGGTTGAAACTGCTCTTGGAATGTCCAGTGCTGTCATGTTCGTAATGGTTATTTCTGCAGTGGCAACCTATCTCATGCAGAAATTCGTCCTCATTCCGCTGGGCATAACATTCATGCGGACGATAACCTTTATCCTTGTTATCGCCTTCCTCGTACAAATGGTAGAAATTGTACTCAAAAAAGTGAGCCCTTCATTATACCAGGCACTGGGGATATTCCTTCCATTAATTACTACAAATTGTATAGTGCTGGGGGTGGCAGTTATGTCGGTTGATAATAACTATAACCTTCTTCAAAGTGTGGTTTTTTCTTTTGCTAATGCCGCGGGGTTTGGACTTGCATTGACTCTTATGGCTGGTATAAGAGAACAGCTGGAGCTGGTTAATATTCCAAAAGGAATTAATGGTGTACCGATAGCTTTTGTTATTGCCGGCTTACTGGCGCTGGCGTTTATGGGATTTGCCGGAATTGTCTGATAACTGATAAAAACTATTTAGATTTAGATTTCGACTTAGATTTCGATTTGGATCTGTTTTGTTTCTTCTCCTGTTCAAACTGATATTTTGCTGCGAGCGCTGCACCTACAAGTCCTGCTTCATTCAATAGTTTCGCAGGAACAATTTTCGCCTTGATTTTAAGGAATTCCATGAATTTATCGGTTTTCTTGCTTGCTCCCCCTCCAAGTATTATCAGGTCAGGCCAGAGAAGCGCCTGCATTGTGGTAAGGTATTCATTGAATTTTTTTCCCCACTCCTCCCAGGATAAAACAAGTTCCTTGCGGACAGCATCAGAGCACTGCTTTTCCGCATCCATTCCGTGAAGCTCAATGTGTCCCATTTCAAGATTTGGGACCAGCTTTCCGTTTGAAAATAATACTGTGCCGATACCTGTTCCAATTGTTAAGAGAAGAACAACTCCCTTTTTATCTTTTCCTGCACCAAATTTCATTTCTGCAAGTCCGGCTGCATCAGCATCATTTATGGCATAAACCGGTAGCCCTGTTGAATCTGATAATAGTTTGTTAATATTTGTATCGATCCACGATTTATCAACATTGGCAGCTGTACGTGCGAATCCTCTTTGTATAACCCCCGGGAAACCACATCCGACAGGCCCTTTCCATTTGAAATGTTTTACAACCCGGACAACAGCCTCTGCAATAGCCCTGGGAGATGAAGGATCAGGTGTATCAATGCGGTATCTTGACTCAAGAATATGACCGTTTTTTATGTTCACCGGGGCACCTTTGATGCCGGAGCCCCCGATATCAATCCCTAGTATCTTCTGCGATTTCATTTGATGAGATTTTAACTTTGTATTATTTGCATTTTAAAATTAAACATTTTTTCAGTACATTGATTTTTTTTACGCATGGAAAACTATATTCTTAGCCTTTTAAAGGAAAACAGCAGGGTCATTATACCTGAGTTCGGAGCATTTATAATCCGTCAGCAGAATCCACCGGAAATTGCATTCAACAGTTTGCTTACATTCAATGACGGCATCCTTACTGAATATATCTCTCATAAGTCAGGAATATCATTCCTGGAAGCCTCTGCAAGAGTTTCCGATTATGTTGAAAAACTTAAGGCTGATCTTCAGATCCACAACAGGCTTACTTTCAATGAGATAGGATGGGTATGGATAGATGAATCAGGTGAAAAACAATTTACCCCATGGAAGGGTGGAGGACGAATGCAAACAGAAACGCCCTCCCCAATGAAAGATCTCGGAACAATTCTGAAAGAAGCTGAGCTTACTGAAAAATCCGGTGAAGAAGTTATTCCTGACTCACCAATAATTCTGGCCGCAGAGCACGTTCCCTTCATACTCGATGATACATTAAAAGATGTTGATATAGATGCCACCAAAGATGATTTGCTAAAAAAACCTGATAAGGACACTTTGCTAAAAGAAGATATTTCTGCTGATACATTTTCTCTTGAAGAATCTGTCACGTCTGAACCAGAAGATCATGGTAAACCTGAAATAGCAGATACCGGCATTTCAGAACCAGAAGGTCACATGGAGCCCAAAGAAAAACTGATCATCCCTAAAATTGACCTGTCTGAGACAATACAGGAATTTCAAAAGGAAGAATCAAACACAGAAACAGAAAATACAAAGGTAGGAATTCGCTTTAAACATATTATGCCTGCTGAAGAAACAGTGATATCACAGGATACAGATACGAAAGCACAGTTCATGGAAAGCGAAACGGGACAACCGATCATAGATCAACCAAAGAAGCCCCCGGAACAGGTAAGGCAGGAAACTGAATTAAAATCCACTGATATACCAAAATCACATAAAGAAAAGAAAAAACGGTCATGGATTATACCTGTTTCTGCCATTGGAGCAATAATAATTCTGGCAGGTGCAGCATGGTTAGTTTTCCCTGACCAGGTAAAGAATATTCTTTATCCCGACAGGCAATCATATGAAGAAACAATGTCTGAAGGGGACGCTATGGAGGATTCTGAAATAAATTCTGTTACGGACGTTCCCGATGAACAGTTACCGGTTCAGGAAACAATCCCGGATCTGAATGACAACCAAGCTTCTGCACAAACAGAAACATCTGTTGTCCAAAGTGAAATTCAATCGGCCGTTAAGAAATATTATGTTGTCGCCGGTTGTTTCAAATCACAACGGAATGCTGAAAAATATGTTGCTGAGCTGCAGGCTAAAGGTTATAATTCTGAACTTTTCGGAACTCACGATAACCTTTATGCTGTAAGTTTCAATTCTTTCACCTCAAGAGAATCAGCTGTTAATGAGATGAACCGCATCCGTAAAAGTTCAGAGCCCAAGGCATGGATTCTCTATTACTAGCATGAAGAATATTTTATTTCCCGGAGAATATAGAATGAAATTTTGCCAGCTTCTCGACTGATTCCCTGCTGAACGGATCTTCGTGGTATTCCATATTTATGTACATGTCACTTTGATTGCAGTAGAAATCACTTGCCGGAATACCTGATTCTCCGGTTGGTATCACCGTCAGGGACCTGTCCCAGTCAGACAGATCAAAAATATGACGTTCAGATGCACCCCAGTTGGCAGTAAAGGGATCATTGAATTCATAATAATAAGGACAGACCGTATGATAACTACCTCCAACCGGGTAAGGACCTCGTTCAAGGTTAAAAACCTTCTTTAAGACATTAACACTTCCCAGGGGATGCATAAAACTAATCTGATGGAGTCGCCCCCATTTCCAGTTCTGCGGATCAGGGCCCAATAAGGAATCGAGCCTTTCAAATGCCCTGATAAAACTCAACTCAGCAATATCAGCGAAATCTTCGGTTGTAGCCGGGGTTGTGACATCATCACACCAGGAATTCGTTTTACCTGATACGATCTTATCAATGCCATACTGGGCAAACTTATCATACTTCAGAAATTCATTATAAAGATCCTCCCCCATCTCATCCAGAAACATCGCCCTTATCATTTCAAGATTAAATACTTCAAATAGTGTTGCCTCTGCTGATTCGACTGAATAATCAAAATCCCATGATTTTAATGATTGAAAAACCGGATTTCCGTTTATTATTTCATTCTTATTATCGACAAGAGGCAGGACTGCTGACAGTACTTTTTCAGCCCATTTGGAATGCTGGTCTGTTTGCATTTGCCTGAAAGTGGAAATATTATGTTTATCAGTCTCATTGATCATTTCAACAATCCGGTTATACCGGTTTGGAAGGTCATACCAGTTACTTATATAATAGGGATAATCAGATCCTGCTGTTTTGTTGTTGGCTGATGCCACAAAACCTTCCGGGGGATTAAAGGAATGAGGCAGCATTTCGAATGGGACATAACCTTTCCAGTCATACAGGCT
>JBGPAO010000328.1:0-4401 GCA_041480755.1 Bacteroidia bacterium | reverse complement strand
GAACCTGGAATTTCTGATGGATATCTCCGTATTGCATCGGGTTCATTTGTGTAAAGAACAGGCCTATAAGGTCTTCCTTTGGATCCATCCAGTAAGTAGTGGAAAAATATCCTCCCCAGCTGTAATTACCGACCGAGCTTAATATTTGATTTTTGGTACCTTCAGTAACGAGACCGAATCCCAGGCCAAAGCCGCCATCACCTCTAAGATCACCTACCTGATTCATTGTCATCAGATCGATGGTTTTTCTACCAAGTATCTGATGCCCGTTATATGATCCCCCGTTTACCATCATCTGCATAAACCTTGCGTAATCAAGAATGGTACATAATGCTCCTCCTCCTCCTGAAAAATAACTCTTCGCTCCTCTAAAAGGATATTCGTACCTGAGATCAGGGGTTGGCCCCAGTCCCTTTTCTGAATTTTCATATACCGGAACAAGCCTGTTAACTTTATCATCTGACAGGAAAAAGGAAGCATCTGCCATTCCAAGAGGTCCATAAAGTCTTTCCTTCATAAAATTGTCAAATGTTTTACCTGAGATAACCTCAACCAGGTAACCCAGAACATCGGTATTAAGTCCATACGTGAATCTCTCCCCTGGTTCATGAAGAAGCGGCAGCTTTGCAAGAGCAAGAACAGCATCCTTAAGGACGGCATCGGTAATAAATATTCCATCCGGTATATTATTTTTATTATATAAGGTTGCGACATCAGAAGGAATGAAGGGATAGCATATACCCGAAGTATGTGTAAGCAGGTGCCTGATGGTAATCTCTTTTGATGCCGGTTTTGCAATATACGTCAGATCAGGATTCAGCTTAACAAGTACCTGCGGATTCTTAAATTCAGGTATATATTTTGAGACCGGATCATCCAGCAAAAAGCGACCTTCTTCATAAAGCATCATTACAGCCACGCTGGTCAAACCCTTGGTCATTGATGCAATACGGAATATATCATCCTTCTCCATAGGATCCTGTGCCGCAGGATCGCGCATGCCAAAACTTTTATAGTAAACAATCTTTCCATGCCGGGCAATAAACGCAACCGCTCCCGGGAAACATTCCCTGTCAATGTATTCATTCACGACCGAATCTATGCGGGCCAGACGCTCCGTCGAAAAACCTGCTGACTCAGGCTCTGCCTGAACAAGCTGCTGCTGAGGCGTACAGGCATTTTCATTTTTGCTATTGTTTTTGCAGGAAAAAGAAACAGCCATAATGACAATCAGAAAGGCAAGGGTCACTGAAAGTTTTGTTTTCATCTGTCGGATAATTATTTAATATATATATGCATGACTTCCAAAAGCCGGATGTCATTTGTTTACTCTTTACCAGGCGCTTTCCTGTACTTTGCAGTTGACAGCAGAAATACGCCGATCACTACCATTGACAGGCCTGTCCATAAGTTAATATTGATATTCAGTGACCTGGAATACAGTTCTGTATCTCCAATTGTGGTAAGTCCAAATATGGTCAACAAAATACCAAGTATTGTAAATAAGAGTCCTATTGGAATTTTTATATCTAGATTCATAGCTTTATTATTTTACCACCAATATATAGTAAGTGCGATTGCGATAATGCTGACAATAACTGCAAGTATTTCCGGTTTCCGGAACCAGGGAACTCCTTCTTCCTTGATTCTTGGAGTAAGAGCATAAACAAGTCCTGTCAGCTGATCATCGGTCCTGAGCTGTTTTGTTGAAACAGATACGATAACGGTGACTAAAAAACAGGCTGTGAAGGCATATATTGCGGTCCAGAAATTCTGGGCCATCTCGCTTGGATAATAGTGGACTGCACCGCCAAGCCAGCCTCCCTTAATCAGCATTTCCGAACCTTCCGGCGAGGTAATTCCATGATGGATCGCTGCGGCCAGGGTGCCGGCAACAAGTCCGTAAAAAGCGCCATGACCCGTTGTCCTTTTCCAGAACATCCCGAGCACAAATGTTGCAAACAGGGGTGCATTAATAAAGGCAAAAACCAGCTGGAGGAAATCCATAATATTGTTGAAAAATCTTGCTATATATGCAGTCCCTATGCTCACTACCACTCCAAAAATAGTCGCCAGCTGGCCTACCCTGAGATAATGTTTATCAGACTTTTTAGGAGCAATATAACTCTGGTAAATGTCATAGGTCCATACCGTATTAAAAGCCGTTACATTTCCGGCCATCCCTGACATAAATGATGCCATCAGGGCAGTAAGACCAAGTCCCAGAACCCCTGTGGGGAAATATTTCCCCAGCATCATGGGGATTGCTTTATCATAATCAAAGGAGTTCCCCTTCATAGGCAGTTCAAAACCGCTGTCGGGCATATAGGTCAGTGCAATGGCAATCATCCCCGGAATGATAACGAGATATGGAATGAACATTTTCGGGAGAGCTCCGATCAGTGGAGTGCGTCTCGCTGCTGACATAGAATTGGCAGCCATAGCTCTCTGAACTACGAGAAAGTTAACGGACCAGTATCCGCAGCCCAGCACGAATCCCAGTCCCATGAATACCCCGAACCACCCCACTCCCATGGGATTTAAATCAGGACTGCTTGTATTTCTCCATGAATGTAAATAAGCGCTTCCGTCGAATCCATTTGCAACAGCTACGGTACCCATGGCTTTCGTTAATCCTTCCCAGCCGCCTATATTGATCATGCCAAGGATTACCAGCGGTGCAAATCCAACAACGATCAGGAAAAACTGCAAAACCTCATTATAAATAGCTGATGATAGTCCCCCCAGGTATACATATAATAATACAATTACGCCCGATATCAGCATGCTGAAATTGAAGTTCCAGCCAAGAAGAACTTCCATCAGCATGGCAAGAGCATACATTGAAATTCCCGAGGCAAAAATGGTCATGACTGCAAATGAGATCGCATTGAAACCGCGGGTCTTTTCATCAAACCTTAGTTTCAGATATTCCGGGACTGACCTGGCCTTGGAACCATAAAAGAAGGGCATCATAAATATGCCCAGTAATATCATTCCAGGAATGGCCCCGATAAGGTAAAAATGAACCGTCATCATACCGTATTTTGCCCCGTTTGCGGCCATACCGATGACTTCCAGGGCACCCAGGTTGGTCGCGATAAAGGCCAGTCCGGTAACCCATGCGGGAATTGACCTGCCGGCCTCAAGAAAAGCACTGGCTGATTTCATATGTTTTTTAAGAGCCCAGCCAATGCCCAGCACAAATGCAAAATAGACTATCATGATCGTATAGTCTATCCAGCTGAGATTGAAAGTGATATCCATGAAGTGAATTTAAAGTTTAGAATTTGAAATTTAAATTTGAAATTTAGATAATAATTCTTTAAAAATAGCAATTATTTAATTCGGAGGATAAGTGAACAGTGAAGAGTGAGCAGTGAAGAGTGAACATCGAAGCGGAGGGATGTGGGGCGTGAGTCGTGACTATTTTAATTTAATCTATCAATTAAAAGTAGTAGCCTTAATGCACTCAGTAAAAAAAAGAAAGCCTGGTCACACTTTTGGCCGGGTTTTCTTTTTTTTTTGTAACTTATGTTTTTTATACGAATTTCAAAAAAGGCAAATATTCGTATTAGATCCTTCAATGAATTAATGTACGAATAAAAGTTGTGTATATAAATAGTTATGGTGCATTCAACTCTAACTTTTAGTGATAATTGGTTGATAAAACATGCCTAATTCGAAATATGAAATCATGCTTAGAAGTAATTATAAAAAAGATTAAACTAATCTTTAAAGAGATGGATAAAAATACAGATAGCCCAAACTACACGAACGATACTATGCTTGCCTATATCGACATACTCGGTTTTAAAGAATTTTTAGAAGAGAAAACTCTTTCACAGCTTGTCGACATGATAGAAAATATAATAAGAACTGATAATTGTTCAAGCTATGTCAACATGCTTTCAATAAATACTAAACTAATCAGTGACTCTTTTGTTGTCTTCGCGAAAGTAACTGAACCAAAGCATTTGACAGCATATTTCGTTTATCTAGGTACAATCATAAGTAGGATTCATAGCATAGGAAATGTTATTACAAGAGGATTTATAGCAAATGGTAATCATTATTCAACAGATAAACTTTGGATAAGTCCTGTATTTGTAGAGGCATATCTTGGAGAACAAAAGAAATCAATACATCCAAGAGTAATTCTTGGGGATTCTGCTATAAATGCAATCAACCGAATAGATGCGAGTTTTATTGAAACTGGATGGTTCATAAGAGATGATGATGGACTAAGGTATATCAACTCCTTAATGTGTATTTCGGATTCTTACCAACCAGTAGGAGATCACATTAATGCGACCTTAAACAATCCTACTCTCCGGGATGGGTTAGTTAGTCATCGAAAAACGTTGATTTACGGGTTAGATAATTATAAAAGGCATCTTG
>JBGPAO010000327.1:0-4408 GCA_041480755.1 Bacteroidia bacterium | reverse complement strand
TGTACCTTTATGCTGCGAAATGCGTTGAACTGAGAACAACACCGTTCTTTGATGAAATTCGTGGGTAGACCGTTATTCGAATTCCTTCGGCACCCCGCAGATCATCTTAAAAGGTTTGTTCTTCGAAACATTACGGTATTGATGTTTTTCATCCGGTAGAACAATGGCAAAATCTCCTGCTTTAAGGGATTTCTGCTTGCCGGCTTCGTCAACAAGCACACCTTCACCTTCTATGATATAATTCATATGCTCAAAGGGATGCCGGTGGTATGGCGTAAATCCGCCAGGTTCAACTGTAAAAACCCTGAAAGCAAACACAGGCGCACCATCTTCTCGTGAAAGAGGTATCTGTTTCCATGCATTTAATGCGCCTTCCATCTGTACCTTGCTCCTGGGTACCTTATCCAGTGATATGATTTTCATTTTTGCTGATTTAAGTTTCTTATTAGATAATAAAAAATATTCGATCTAAAACTCTCAGATTAAATTGTCTTTCCCGATCAAATAAAACGAATCAGAATTCAAATTCTTCTTTTGGTGACGGGATCCTTATATTATCGAAACCTGCCGATTCCAGGTATGCTTTGTATTTCTGCTGTACTTCATACTCCCCATGGACAAGGAAAGTCATCCTCAGCTGGTTCTTATTCTGGCATTGAAGGTAGTGTAACATTTCCCTGTAGTCACCATGTCCGCTGAATGATTCCAGTTGCCTGACCTCGGCATTAACCGGATAAATATTTCCATGAATAGAGACTTCCTTGTCCCCTCTTAGTATTTTAGCTCCCAGGGTGGAAGGAGCACAA
Source organism: Bacteroidia bacterium (assembly GCA_041480755.1). Taxonomy (GTDB): domain Bacteria; phylum Bacteroidota; class Bacteroidia; order Bacteroidales; family SM23-62; genus LJUQ01. Next base: position 3,602 of record JBGPAO010000327.1, on the reverse strand, counting down.
TATCCGACAGCAAGAATTGTATTCGCCGGATCTGAAATGTTGTTAGCCAGGTGATGCTTAATACGGCCTGCTTCCATCATCCCCGAGGCTGATATTATTACACATGGTTCCTTAAGATTATTGAGCTTTTTAGAATCCTCTACTGACTTTATATAGAATAATTTATTAAATCCGAAAGGATCGGGATCTCTGTCCATCACCTCCATAAAACTCTTATTGAAACACTCAGGATGCATCCGGAAAATATCTGTAGCATTAATGGCCAGCGGGCTATCAACATAAATATTTATTCTTGGCAGCCTGCCCTGATTATAGAAATTATTCAGAGAATATACGATTTCCTGAGTCCTGCCGATGCTGAAAGACGGAATGATCAGCTTGCCTTTTTTCTCCACACAGGTCCTTTGAAGGATATTAAGTAACTCTTTATCAGATTCACCCGTATCCTGGTGAAGACGGTCGCCATAAGTTGATTCGGTGATCAGCAGATCTGCCTGGGGGAATAATTTCGGGGGAGCAAGTATCCGGTTTACCGGTCGCCCGATATCACCCGTATATGCAAGGTTAATAATACGATTTCCCTCTTTGATCCGGATATTCACCACTCCTGAACCAAGCAGATGGCCGGTATTGGTGAATCTTAAACCAATATTTTCATCAATCCGGAAATTCCTGTCATAAGGAATTCCTATAAAAAGCTCCATGGATGCGATCGCATCTTCTTTGTCATACAAGGGTTCAACAGGGGGTTTTCCCTGCTTCGCCCTTTTTTTGTTGAATGTCCGGGTATCATTTTCCTGGATATTTCCTGAATCGGTCAGCATAATGGAACACAGGTCGCGCGTTGCATTTGTACAAACAACTGATCCCCTGAATCCAAGTTTATACATATAGGGAATAAGCCCCGAATGATCGATATGGGCATGAGTAAGGATTATATGGTCAAGTTCCTGCGGGTCAACACCTGTTTTTCTGTTCAGTGCATCCGTTTCCAGTCCCTTTCCCTGGAACATTCCGCAATCAAGGAGGATGCGCTTTCCCTGTTTTGTGATAATCAGATGTTTGCTGCCAGTGACTTCACGTGCAGCACCCAGAAATTTTAGTTTCATTTATCGTTATGAAATAAAAGGATTAAAATTGTCTTTCAAAAGTATTGATAAAAATTGTTTTTATCTTATTATTCTGTATTTGCTTATCCCGATATGGATCGGGTCAGGTCATTATACATATCAGGAGTAAGATTTTAGAGTTTCGTATTTAGTTTTTATTTAGTTTTTAGTTTTTAGTTTTTCGATTTTTTATCTTTATTGCAACATAAATTACCATTCAAAAAAATAAATAAGATGAATCTCAAAGTCAGACTCCAGCTGTCGACGCTGATGTTCCTCCAGTATTTTGTCTGGGGTGCATGGTATGTGACAATAACCACCTATGTGACTACCACTTTGCATTTCAAGCCGGTTGAAGCCGGACTTGTATTTGGGACTTTCTCAATTGCGGCCATGATTTCTCCTTTCTTTGTAGGCCTGGTGGCAGATAAATTTTTTGCAACAGAGAAAACGCTTGCAGTGCTTCATTTGCTTGGCGCGGTGATTCTTTACCTGCTTTCTCTTGTGAACTCATTCGGTTTGTTTTATGCCGGACTTCTCGTTTATTCGATGTGTTATGCACCTACGATGGCACTGTCCAATTCACTCTCATTTCACAAGATGGAGGATCCCGGTAAGACATTCCCGGGCATCCGGGTATTGGGAACTATTGGCTGGATAGCTGCCGGCATGACTATAGGATTTATGAAGGTTGAAAGTTCGGTCGTTCAGCTTTACGTAGCAGCCATTGTATCGGCAATACTGGGACTGTATTGTTTTACACTGCCGCACGTTCCGCCTAAAAAAGATACTAAAGCCACATTCAGGGAAATTATCGGAATTGATGCCCTGAAGCTTTTTAAGGAAAGAGCTTTTGCAATAATCATTATTGCCTCAATACTGACATGTATCCCTCTGTCATTCTATTACAGCTGGACGAATCCCTTCCTGAATGAGATCGGGATGAAATTTGCGGCCAGTAAGATGACCATGGGGCAGATGTCGGAAATATTTTTTATGCTGGTGATGCCCTTCTTTTTTATCCGTTTCGGAGTCAAGAAAATGATAATGATCGGGATGGCGGCCTGGATCCTGAGGTACCTGGTATTTGCATTGGGTAATAATGAAAGTCTTGTCTGGATGCTATATACCGGCATTATCCTGCATGGCGTATGTTATGATTTCTTCTTTGTAACAGGTCAGATCTTCGTTGATAAGCAGGCTCCAAAGCATCTTAAAGCTTCAGCGCAGGGAATGATAACTTTTGCGACCTATGGACTTGGGATGTTTATCGGCACCTGGTTTTCGGGGTCGATTGTCGGATTATTTACCACCTCAAAAGGAGGAGCTGACACTCATAGCTGGACACAGATATGGCTGATACCAATGGCAATTGCCATCGTTGTACTGATACTGTTCGCGGTCTTGTTTAAGAATTCGAAGAAAGAAACAACACCTTTGAAGGCAGAATGATTTATGATTTATGAGTGATGAGTGATGAGAATAGAATTATGCACTCATAAATCATCACTCCTATTAGGTTCATATTCAGGGAAATTTTTGTAACTTTCTTAGATTCAAACCCTCTCCATATGAAAAAGTTTACGATTCTCTTTTTTTCATTTTTTCTCATAAATAATTTATCAGCTCAGACAGTTGACTCCATAATCGACATCCGCGACAGCCAGGTCTATAAAGTTGTAAAAATCGACCAGCAGTGGTGGATGCAGGAAAACCTGAATGTCGGAACTATGATCGACAGCACTCAGGTTGCGACTGATAATTCTGTTATAGAAAAATATTGTTATCGTAACAGCCTATGTAATATTTACGGTGGTTTATATCAATGGAATGAAATGATGGATTATAATCCTTCAGATGATGGAAATCCGGGAACAATCCAGGGCATTTGTCCTGTCGGATGGCATTTGCCTACAGATATTGAATGGACAGAGCTGACTGATTACCTCGGAGGAGAATATATTACAGGAGGTAAGATGAAAGAAACAGGTACTACTCACTGGGTAAGTCCGAACACGGGTGCAACAAACGAGAGCGGTTTTACTGCATTGCCGGGCGGTTTCCATTACAGCGATGCCTTTTTCTACGGTATGGGTAGCTACTCCTACTTTTGGTCCTCTACGGAGTACAATAGTCTCAAGGCATGGTACTGGGAGCTGCATTATAATGATTCATATATTCTCCATGGCATTGGCACCTACAATAAAGAAACCGGTTTTTCAGTACGATGTCTCAGGGATATTGAATCTTTTTGCTATTTATTTGTTGGTGATAAAAATTTTATAAAGGTTTCGGAATTAGATTTTATTAATTATCAATTTACTAATAAAGGAAATGTGGCTGATGAGCAGTCAAAAAATAATACCTGGTATTATTATGAATTTGCCAGGCAGCCTGTAAAGCAGTTCGTTTGCAAGCTCCCCTGACAGGCTCAGCTTTGTCATTGGGTAAGTGAAAACAACAAAATTCCCTGTTCCTGATTCAGCCATTGCC
>JBGPAO010000326.1:0-4457 GCA_041480755.1 Bacteroidia bacterium | reverse complement strand
GGCACAGGTTGAGCATGACGACTTGTCAAATTTGAATTTCTTTATTTGTTTACCTGTATTGAAATCAAAAATGAATCCGGTATAGTCGTTACTGCCTGTAAGAAGTTTCTTACCATCAGGACTGAACTCTACACTTTTTGCAGTTGGATATTTAAATCTCATCTCCATGGGGATATCAGTAATTTCTGGATTGAATCGCCTTATTTCAACTCCGGTTGCAAGATCCCATGCTATAGCGTGATTATTTTCTGTGCCTGTAACAAGGAATTTGCCATCAGGACTGAATGCAACTGAAAGAATATCATCTTCAGGAACTTCCAGCGTACGTATTTTTTTACTTGTTTCAACCTCCCATAAACTCAGATTATAACTTCCATCAACCGATGCCAGCAACTTTCCATCAGGACTAAATGCCAGTACCTCGACGGATCCTTTATTTCCCAGGTAAGAACGGATCTCTCTTCCGCGTTCAACTTCCCAGAGTTTAATAGTTTTATCATCACTCCCGGTTGCAGCTAACGTGCCATCAGGACTAATGGCCACACATCGTACAGCAGCATAATGGCCTGTCTGAACCACGGTTTCAATAGCCGGCTCCTGTGGATAAGCAACCGGGATAAGCAGCGAACTTGCTGTTACAATCAATAAAAATTTGATAGGATTCATGGGATAAGTATTACAAGATTCTAAGATTACAGATTCAAAGATTATGAATTCAAAAAATCAAACTCCTACTTGCCCAAAGATCAAGTTGGGCAGTACAGTAAACAATCCCGGTAATAAAATTAAGAATTATTGAGATTCAGAATTCAGAATTCAGCATTCAGAATTCAGAATTCTCTATGAACTCGCTGCTTTTTCAAGACGTTTTAGCACAGAGAATATGAAGGTTGCGGCGAGAATGCAGAAAATTACAAGAATTCCCCAGAAAATCCAGAGTTCTGTTTTATTCCAGAACCACCCAATGAGAGCTACACCATAATTGCCGATTGCAGTGGCTGCCAGCCATCCTCCCTGCATCATACCCTTGTATTGCGGCGGTGAAACTTTCGAAACGAAAGAAATTCCCATTGGGCTGAGGAACAGCTCCGCAATTGTTAAAATGAAGTAGGTCGAAATAAGCCAGTAAGGGCTCACGACGACATCAGATGATGCCCTGGTCTCATTTAATGCTTCCGGTGAATAGCCTATTAAAGAAAGAGAACCGATTACCAGTACGATAAAACCGACTGCCGTTATAACCATTCCGATACCAATCTTTCTTGGGGCAGAAGGTTCACGTCCTTTAAGTCGTAAGATGTTAAAAATTCCTACTACAACCGGAGTGAGAGCAACGATGAAGAATGGATTAAAGTGCTGGAATTTTTCGGGAGAGAACTCATTTTCAGCACTATATCCTGCAAAGAAATGTCCGGGATTTACATTATGGATTCCAAAAAATCCCAATCCCTCAATTCGCAGAAGAGCAAGTACTGCGAACACTGCCGTTCCGATCAACCCTAATATCTTTGATTGTATGCTGCTGTTCTTCCTGAAGACAAAGTACAGACTCACCACAGTCAGGAAAATAGGCAAAAGTCCGAAAAGGTCAAACCAGATGTTGGTATATTTAATCACCTTATCGACCGTATAATCTCTTGCAAAGGCAGTCATTGCTGCTCCGTTCTGGTGAAATGCCATCCAGAAAAAAATCACAACAAAGAAAATCAGACCAAGGGCAATGAGTCTCTGTTTTGTTTGTTCCGGGCCCATTATAATCATCTGGTCCTTGTGAGCTGCGCTCCTGGATTTTTGCCTTTCAGTCATATCAGCATGTTTATAATGCTTTCTGAATCCCCAGAAAATGATCATCGAAGCAACCAGCGACAGGCATGCAACTCCAAAAGCCAGGTGGTAAGATTCGGCCAGGTTATTAATGTAATATCTTGAAAATTCTCCCAGGTTATTATTCATTGATGCAAATGCAGGCTGAAGTTCTGCAAAACCACGAAGCCTGTCAGCAACAGAATTATCTCCTTCCAGTATTTTGTGAGCCAGTGCAGGTATATCTGCCTTATAGAAGAGGTCAGCTTTTCTCAGGAAAATATTATATACAGATTGGGCTGCAGTCGGTGCGAACATTGCCCCGATATTGATCCCCATATAAAAAATGTTAAAAGCAACATCCCTTTTTGCTGAATACCTGGGATCATCATATAAGTTCCCGACAAGCGCCTGAAGATTTCCTTTGAAAAATCCGGTTCCAATTGAAATTACAGCCAGCCCTGTTATAACCAGGGGCAATCCGCCATCCATTGACGTCGGAATAGCTATCAGAAGGTAACCGATAAACATGACCACCAGGCCAAGACTGATTGTCCTGCCATAGCCAAGAAACCTGTCTGCAATAATTCCCCCGAGGAATGGCATGAAATATACACATGCGAGAAAAATGCCAAAATACTGAGAGGCAATCCTGTATTCAAAACCATATTTTGCCTGCATGAAAAGCACGAAGATGGCCAGCATTGTATAATATCCGAACCGTTCACCCATATTGGCGAAAAATGCTACCAGCAGTCCTTTTGGATGATCTTTTAACATATTAAGATTATTTATTGAACTGAATAATTTACATTTCAGCAAATATAGAAATCTTTTTCACTCTTAAGTTTGATAAATATTAGATACAAAGAATTGAATGATATTATCTTAACTTTGTGCAAACACAGATTATCGTATGAAGATATTCACCTCAGATCAAATCAGGAGTATTGATAAGTATACAATTGAGCATGAGCCAATTGCGTCTATTGATTTGATGGAAAGGGCAGCCGGGCAGATAACGGATTGGCTGACCGGGAGGCATGATCAGAGAAAAGCGTTTGTTGTTTTTGCAGGTCCGGGAAATAATGGTGGTGACGGACTGGCTGTTGCCAGGATGCTCCTGCAGAAAAATTACAGGGTGAGTATTTATGTTTTAAGGATAACAGAAAAGATCTCAGGGGATGCACAAATTAATTATGACCGCCTGAAGGATTCAGGCGCAACAGAAATTTATGATTTGCATGATAGTGACCCAATGCCTTTAATTAATAAAGATGATATCATTCTGGATGCAATATTTGGCAGTGGCCTTAATCGTCCTGCAGATGGATTTGCGGCTGGGATGATAAGATTTATTAATTCCCTGCCAAATACCCGTGTATCAATTGATATTCCATCCGGACTTTTTGGGGAAGATAATACTGGAAACAAGCCAGAAAATATAATAAAAGCTGATGTGACGCTGACTCTTCAGTTTCCGCCTGTTTCTTTTTTTTATAGTGAGAACGAACAGTTTACAGGAACCTGGTTTATATTGCCTATCGGATTATCACAGGATGCTATCAGGGAAACATCCTCCGCTTATAATTATATTGTTCCCGGGGATATTCCGGAACTCCTGAAAAAAAGGAAGAGATTTTCACATAAGGGTATTTATGGAAATGTGTTGCTTATTGCAGGAAGCTATGGCATGATGGGTGCTGCAGTGCTTTCAGCGAAAGCTGCCCTCCGGACCGGTTCAGGACTGGTCACTGTGCATATACCGGGTTGCGGTTATCAGATTGTTCAGACAGCTTTACCTGAAGCGCTGATCAGTATAGATGAATCCGATCTTGTTTTTTCCGGTATTCCTGAATTATCTCCTTTCAGTGCAATTGGAATAGGTCCCGGACTGGGATCAAAAGTTAATACCCAGAAGGCTCTGCATAATCTTCTCAAAAAAAACAAAGTCCCGATGATAATAGATGCAGATGGCTTAAATATTTTGTCAGCAAACAAAGAATGGCTAAAAATTTTGCCGGAAGGTACTATCCTGACACCCCATCCACGGGAATTTGAAAGGTTGGCAGGTAAAGCCGGATCCGGTCATCAAAGGAACCGGATGCAGATCGGATTCGCACAGAAATATAATGTGATAGTGATTCTGAAAGGAGCTTATACAGCGATTGCAATGCCGGACGGTTCCTGTCATTTCAATTCAACTGGAAATCCCGGAATGGCGACTGCAGGAAGCGGGGATGTCCTTACCGGAATAATCCTATCTTTGCTGGGGCAGGGTTATAATCAGGCTTCTGCAGCATTGCTCGGTGTTTATTTGCACGGTCTTGCAGGTGATTTAGCAGCAGCAGAAAGGTCTGAAGAGGCAGTGATCGCAAGCGATATTATTGAGAATATTGGAAGGGCGTATAACGTGAGTCGTGAGTCGTGAGTCGTGAAGCGTGAAGAGTGAAGCGTGAACAGTGAACAGTGAAGAGTGAAGCGTGAAGAGTGAAGAGTGAAGCGTGAACAGTGAACAGTGAAGAGTGAAGAGTGAAGGGTGAACCGTGAGGCGTGAACAGTGAACAGTGAAGAGTGAAGAGTGAACCGTGAGTTGATTCTAAAAATCACGATTGAAGCACAATTGAAGAACGCGAACGCAGTGAGCAAAGATC
>JBGPAO010000325.1:0-4518 GCA_041480755.1 Bacteroidia bacterium | reverse complement strand
TACATTTTTATCCTGGAGAATATCCAGGACTTTCCTGACAACCGGGAATTGAGTTTCCGCATCGCCTTTAATACAGGCATCAACGGCCGGATTAATTGCCCTTGTACATAAAATCCATGTAGCAAGCTGATTATCAGTAGAATCAATGGGTATCCCGGTTTCAAATTTAGACCTTTCCTCCAAGGTCTTTGCTTTCAGATATTCTTGCATGCTCTGGATTGGAACTCCGAATGAGGAATTAAGCTTTTCAAATTTCCTTAATTCCTTTGGAGTAAACTCAATTCCATAACGTCTGCCCATTTCTGAAAGGATTTTCGGCCGGAATTTATATATAGTATCAGAGCCATTGTCAATATTAAAGAATATCCGGTTGTCTTTTGCAATGAGAACCGTCATAATATTGGCATCAGGAACAGTCTTTTCTGATACTGAGAACGGCATATCGATTGGCGCCGCTTCCTGTGGTCTTACCGTTGCTGTTAATACAAAGAATATTAATAACACTGAAAACAGGTCCACCATAGGCGTCATATCAACCCGCGGAGATTTTGTCGGTAGTTTTACTTTTGCCATTTTATATTAATTAATGGTTGTTATGACCTGAAACAAATTCAGAGTGTTATTATTTCAGGGATGCTGCAAAAGTCTGCGTCAGGCTGAATCCTGCTTCGTCAATATGAAATGTATAATTATCTATCCTGGCTGAGAAAAAGTTATACATCAAAATAGAGATAACCGAACCAGCTATACCAAATGCAGTATTGACAAGAGCTTCAGAGATACCAGTTGAAAGCGCTAATGCATCCGGAGCACCTGCCTGAGCAAGAGCGGCAAATGCACGGATCATTCCAAGCACTGTACCCAGAAGTCCGATAAGCACTGATAGCGGAGCAAGTGTTGAGAAAATAACCATGTTTCTTGAAAGCATTGGCAATTCAAGCGCATTCGCTTCTTCCAGTGCTTTCTGGATCGAAAGGATTTTCTGGTCCTTTTCAAGCACGGTATCTTTCTGCAAATCCCGGTAACGGATCAAACCGGCTTTCATCACATTTGCCAGAGAACCTTTTTGCTTGTCACAAGCTTCGATTGCTTCTTCAATCTTATCTGAAGCAAGAAGATTCTGCAGGTTGTAAACGAAAGTGTTCAATCTTTTCTTTCCTTTAGCCCTGGACAAAGTAATAAAACGTTCAATCGTAAAAATAACAAGACTGGTTACACAAGTCATAAGAATTGGTACTATAAACCCCCCTTTGTATATAATTCCAAGAAGGTTTCCTTCAACAGGAGTACCTTTGTTATTCAAACCCTGGAAATTTATAGGATTACCCATTATTTTTATGAACAATATAATTGAAGCTGCAAGGGCTAGCAAAATAGCACCGCTTGCGAAAGTTGACTGCAGTACATCCTTTAATGTACCTCCTTTTTTTTCAGGCATTTTTAGATAATTTATTAAAGTTTGACATTTTAAAACAGGCAAATATATTTATTTTTTCTATTAATCAAACTGAAAATAAAAATAAATCTTATCAGAATGTATTGTAATTCTGATCGATCAGTCTTACCTTAATTCAATATGAAATTAATAGGGAATGTAAACTGTACCTTAACCGGTCTTCCCCTCTGTCTGCCCGGCTCCCATTTTGGCGAGGACATAACAACCCTGAGTGCCTCTTTATCAAGTGCTGGATCAACACCTCTTACCACAACTGCATCACATACCTCCCCTTTTGAGTTAATAGCAAACTGCACATACACCCTTCCACTGATACCGTTATCAGCTGCGATTTCAGGATATCTCAGGTTCTGAGCTATCCATTCCCTGAATGCATCCTCACCGCCTCCTTTAAAACTCGGCATTTCTTCAACAATGAAAAAAACTTCTTCTTCAACAGGCACGACTTCTTCCTGTTCGTCTCCCTGTATGTATTGTACATTCGGAGCGACCTGGTCATCCTGTACATTCTGTACCGACTCATCCATAGTCATCAGCTGGTCCCCAACCTCTTCAGGTAACACAGTATCTACCACTTCAGGAGCGACATATTTCACTGTTTGCTGTATAATATCCTGAGGGGGAGGAGGTGGTGCATAAATTTTTATTACCTCTTCATCCGGCTGGTCAAGTCTTTCCATCCTTACGAATACTTCTTCATCAGCTTCCTTATTTTTCCCCATATCAGCACCTTTTGCCCTGACATAAGGTCCAATTACGGCCGCACTCAGCAAACCCATACCTATTAATAAGGCTACCAGAAGTGTGCGGTAATACCTCCTGCGGAGATTATATGCTCCGTAATCCTTATTCCGGTTTGCAAAAATTATATCATCAAAACCCGGAACGTTTTTTAATTGCTGTTCCATTTATAAATATTTATTTATAAAACGTTAATAGCCAATAAAATATTTCCTTTACAGTTCACTTAATTTTGCTGCAATACTACATTATATGTCCTTGTTTTTGTAATGGGAATTTCTTGTGTTACGTGACCTTTTGCCGAAATAATCAAGACTTCAGAACTGAGCGGAATCTCAAACTTAAACTCGCCTTTTACGTTTGTAACTGTTTCTGCTGCTGTGTCTTTTACACGTATTGATGCTCCTACTATTGGCTGTCCGTCAGGATTCTTTATGGTCCCTTTTAACTCATTTGGATTGATATGTGCCATAGTATTCTTCTTGACTGAAGTCACATAGTCAAGGGAAGACCGGATATTCTGGTTGCCCGGATCAGCCTCCAGCGCCCTGGAATAATAATTGATTGACCGTTCAAAATAAGGCAGTTTTGCATCCAGTTCTTTCACAAGCTCACTCATCATAAATGCCACGTTTGCTTTACCGCTGTAACCTCTAACCAGAAATTCTGTATTCTTCGGATCTATAGTCAGAATACGGTCGTACCAGTAATTTGCATCATTATAATTCCCTTGTTTAAGGTTATAATATCCCAGGTATTGGAACGCTTCCACTAATTCTTTAGCGTTTTGGACTGTATCAACACTTGCCTTTTTAATAAATGTTTCAAACTTAGGTTTAGCGAGACCTCTCCTGGAATCAGGATCCATCTGTGAATATGTCCGCGCAATCATCAGGTAGCTTTGAATATTATCAGGGAACATGGTTGTAACAACTTTAAAAACTGGGTCTGCTTTTGAATAATTCTTTGCCATATAATAGGCACGTCCTATCTGCATATAATTGTTCACATCATTTCTGCCCAGTTCAAGCATTTTTTCCCAGGTTCTTGCAGCTCCTTCATACTTCTTATAGGTATAATAATTGTTTGCAATTTCAGCCAGGAGATTCACGTCTTTCTGATCAAATTTAAGGGCTTTGTGATAAGATACGAATGCCAGGTCGATTTCTTTCTCCGCTTTCCGTATTTCTTCATTCAGCAGTGCCTTCCTGGTATTTAGTGAGTCAATTTTGGTTCTCCATTTAGGTTTGCTCTGGCTTTTCCCATTTTCCAGGTTCTTGTAAGCTGCATCAAGTTCATTTTCGATCCTCATACTATCCTGCAATAATTTTGGGAATCCGCTGTTCTTTTTCAGCAATATCTTAGAACGATATGTATAGTCTTTTTTGATCAGATTTTCTTCCGGAAGGGTTTTAAAAAGGGTTGTAATATAATTCAGGGCTTTATCCATATCTCCATTTTCCATTTCATAGCAGGAATAGGCAGCAATCCTGTTCAGGTAATTCCTTGTTTGGTCTACAGCAAAAATTTCCTCAACGGTTTTAACAACCTCATCATATTCCTTCGCATAAAATAGCGCGTTTACATACCTTATCTTCGCAGGAATATTTCCCTTCGTGAGATCAAGATACGTCTTGAAATATTCTTTCGACTGATCATATCTGCCGGCCATCGAATACAACTGTCCAAGCTCCCTGTATGCAGGTGCATAGTCAGCAGCCAGTTTAATGGCTTCTTCATAATAAGGAATTGCAGCCATCAGATTAAGACCTCTTACATAGATACTGCCGATCTTCATATTAGCTGTAGGAGAACCCGGATCATAGGTCTGAGCAAGCTTATAATTGAATATAGATTTTGTTCCGTCATTAACCAGTATATAAATATCACCAAGAATAATATAAATATCCGGGTTCGTCTTGTCAATTTTTACAGCTTCCCTTAAAAGAGGCAATGCGCGGGAGGTATCCACAGTCCTTCCTCTGATGTAAGATTCTGCAATTTTTGCAAGCGCATATGCATAGTCTTTAGAATTGAGAATTTTTTTAACTTTTTTATAAGGAGGAAGCAGGCTTTTCGCTTTTGTACGCATTTGTTCAGCTTTGCTGTCATTTCCATTATAGAAATCCACTTTTGCTAATCCAATGTAATTAAGGGGATCGGAACTGTTTACTTTAACTCCATTGTTGAATATCTCTCTGGCCTGATTAGATGTTGCAACCAGTGAGTTTGAAATAGTGTCAGAAAAATAATCCAGGATACGGTTTTCTCCGTAAAAGAAATATGCCTTACTGTTGTTTGGCTCATTCTGAATTATTTGC
>JBGPAO010000324.1:0-4552 GCA_041480755.1 Bacteroidia bacterium | reverse complement strand
TTAGGCATTTATAATTTTAGACATTTCTTTATGTACCCTGTACCCGTCAGCTCCCGACATTCTGTCGGGATTAGTTCGACTATGTTCATTCAGTCCGCTGCACTCCTGAATGAACAGTCTCACTAACTCGCCCTCTCGCCCTCTCGCTCTCTCTATTCTTTCAATTGTTGTGCCGTTTTACTTCTCGGTTACCTTCATCGCCTCCAGTATTCTCTCTGGCGTCATCGGCAGCTGATACACCCTTGCCCCTGTGGCATCAAAAATAGCATTTGCAACGACTCCGCCCGCGCAGATAATGGCGGGTTCGCCTCCTCCCTGCGGCGGTGAGTCTTTTGCATCAACAAGGACAACCTCAATCTCAGGTGTCCAGGAAAATTTTGTAAAGTCATACGAATCAAAGTTCCGGGTCAATACCTTTCCTCCTTCAAAATGCACATCTTCTGTAAGGGCATAACCCAATCCCATGACAATACATCCTTCAGCCTGGATAATAGCACCCTGGGGATTGATAACCAGCCCCATTTCCTGTGCGCACACAACACGGACCACCTGAACACTACCTGTATTTTTATCTACCTTTGCTTCGGCCATCAGGGCTACATATGTTCCAGCGTCAGCACCGCATGCTATACCATACCCCCTTCCGGATGGTGTTTTCGAGGGTGTCCATCCGAATTTCTCAGCTGCCGCTTTCAGGACCCTGAGCATCCTCTCATCTTTAATATTATTTAACCTGAACTCGAGCGGATCAATTCCCGCTTTGAAAGCCATCATGTCAATCTGCGACTCTCTTGCCCAGGTATTGGTGTTATTTGCAGGTGCACGCCATGGACCGGTGGCAAACGGATGTGTGGGTTTCGATCCGGAATCAAGTGATTCAGTCTTATGGTTAGCCACATCGAAGAAATGCTGCGAACCCCTTGATCCGGCAAAATATACCTTGTAATCCCACAATGTGACTTTCCCTGAGTTAGTTATTCCTGATGTTATTTTCACAACAGCAGCAGGCCGGAAAGTATCATAAAAGAAGACTTCTCTTCTTGTCCAGGCAACCTGGACAGGCTTTCCGGTCAGTTTTGTCAGCCGGGCAGCTTCCACAACCTGCCTGCCAGCTGCTTTACCTCCAAAACCGCCCCCGATAAAAATCTGCATGATCCGTATGTCTTTTTCAGGCATGTTCATGGCCTCCGCGACTTCACTTCTTATGCCGAAAGGAGTCTGTGTGGATGCCCAGATTATTATCCTTTCACCCTCCATCGTTGCAGTTGCAGCATGAAGCTCAATCGCGGCATGTGCCTTATATCCGTCGTTGTACTGATTCTCTAATATAACCTCAGAAATTTTACGTCCTTCTTCAAGGTTCCCGCCCTCGCTGATAATATCTGCCTCAGTCCCGGAATTAACAAGGTATTCAAAGATGGTTTCATGGTTGGGCTGTGATGGTACGCTGTCAAATTCAGCCCTTATTTGTGAAAGAGCGTCATCAGCAATGTCAGGATTTTCATGAAGTACAGCCACTAAATCACCCTCCCTGACCACAGTCACTCCTTCAATTTTCTCGGCTCCGGAAACATCAAGACTCTTCATCTTTGCCTCATGGGCAGGAGGCCGTAGTATCCTGGCATACAGCATTCCTGGCAGCTGGATGTCTGCCGCATATTTTGCTTTACCGGTGACTTTTTCAAGTGAATCACGTCTGAAGACAGGTTTCCCAATGACCTTGTGTTCGGAGGGATTTTTTACGAACGGTTTCTCACTTAGAGTTTTGACTATTTTTTGTCCTTTTGTAAGCTCAACGTATGTGACCTTCTTTTCAGGTTTTTTTGTATCATAAACCACCCCGTCTTTTACTTCAAGCCGGCTGACAGGAACTTTTAGTGATTCAGAGGCAAGTTCCATAAGTATAGTCCTGGCTTCAGCCCCTGCTGCCCTTAATTGCGGACCGAAAAAGCGCGTGGTCATTGATCCCCATGTGCCCTGGTCAAATGGACAAAGGTCCGTATCTCCCATAATCATAACAATACTGTCAATGCTTACATCCAGTTCATCGGCAAGCTCCTGTGCAAGCGAAGTGATAACACCCTGTCCCATCTCAATTTTTCCGGTAAAACAGCTCACGCGTCCGTCCTCACCGATCCTGAGATAAGCATTCAGGTCAGGCTGTGCCTGTTCAGAAGGCATTGCCATCCCGTGTAGCAACGGAAATTCAGTTGCTGAAAACAGGATTATAATTCCTCCTCCAAGGTTTTTCAGAAAGTCCCTGCGGTCGAGTGTAAGAGTGGATTTCATTTCACCCGAATTCTTCTGTGAAGATCTGTTTTCTTTCTTCATTTCACACCTCCTTTCATTTCAGCACCTGCCATCTGAATTGCTTTAATGATCCTTCCATATGCGCCACACCGGCACAAATTACCTTCCATATGATCAATGATTTCCTGCCTGGTCGGTTCCGGATTTCTGATCAGTAATCCGTATGCATTCAGGATCATTCCAGGTGTGCAATAACCGCATTGCAGGGCGTCATTTTTAACAAAAGCTGATTGAAGGGGGTGAAGGTCCCCGTTTTTTGAAAGGCCTTCAATCGTAATGACCTTCTTTCCTGCAATATCCTCAACCGGAGTAATGCAGGAACGCACCGGCTCTCCGTCAATAATGACAGTGCACGAGCCGCAAAATCCAATTCTGCATCCGAACTTTGTACCTGTCAGGCCAAACCGTGTGCGGAGAACCGTAAGCAACGTTTTTTCGCCATCCGGCAAAATTTCCACTGGCTTGCCGTTAAGTTCAAATTTTATTATTTCACTCATGATAACCTCCTGTATTTTATTTCTTTATGATAGGCTTCCGGGGTGTCAATATCTTTCAGTACCTCCGTGGTCCCTGTTTCAACCTCGAGGATTTCCGAAGCAAATTTCCTTGTAAAATCATGCATACTGTTCTCAGTACCAAGCTGCTCTATATCCCTCTTATATTTTGTATTAATTATTATTGGATGGCCTCGTTTCCCTTTATGAACGGCAATCAGTATTCCCTTATCGGTATGCCGGAAAGTGTCTGCCAGTTGATCGATTACCGGGCCGTTAATCATCGGCTGATCACCCAGCAGTACCATCACAGCATCCGTTCCATCCGGCACAGCTCTTAATCCGCACTGGATGGAGGTGAGCATCCCCTTTTGATATTCCTGATTTTCAGTAATAATAACCGGATAATTGCTGATCTGACTGCGGATCTTATCTTTTTCTGATCCAAGAACAACAACAATATGCTTTACCTCAGATTGCAGGACCGTTTTAATAATGGTTTCAATTATTGTTTTATCTCCCCAGGGGAGCAATAGTTTGGGTTTCCCCATCCTTCTTGATTCTCCTGCGGCCAGGATCACGGCGCTTATCACAGGTTTATGCTGCCGGCCTGTTTTCTGACTGCGGACAAGAACCAGCTGGGCACATATGCTGACTGCAATTTCCTGGACTGTCTGTGAACCAATTTCAATGCCAATAGGAGCATGGACACGGTCAAACTGTGACGGGATTGCCCATCCTTCATCCAGGAATTTTTCCCGCATCAATCTTATCTTTCGCCTGCTGCCAATCATCCCGATGTAAGCTACATCTGTATCCAGGCATTGCCTGAGCACATCTGCATCATATTTATGGCCGCGGGTGACTATTACTATATAAGTATCCTGAGTTTTGGGAATGTCATGAACGGCTTTCCCGATTTTATCAATGATTAAGTGATCTGCATCAGGACATTTTTCCTTATTACAGAACTCTGGTCTGTCGTCAATGACCGTTACTTCAAATCCAAGCAGGCTTGAAAGGTGTGATACTGCCTGTCCGATATGGCCTGCTCCTGCAATGATAAGCTGAGTATAAGGAAAAACAGGTTCAATAAACAGGGAGTCCTGATAGTAAGCTTTATTTTCTGCCAGACATGCATTTATTTCTTCCTGATATTTTATAATAGCTGGATCAACGGAGGTATCTGAAACATCTTGTCCCGTCCAGTACCTGTTGATCACTGTTTTCCCTTCAGATTTTTTATCGATAATTGTTACCAGGACTCCGGGCTGTCTTTTATCAAGAGAAGTTTTTAAACTTTTATAGACATTGAGATGCTTATGAGGAGAAGCATCTATAAGGATCACTGCTTTTCCTCCGCATATGGCTGATTCAGCATCAGAAATTCCGGCATCAAGCCCGGACTCATAAAGAATTGAAATCCCTTCACGTATAGCCTGATCTGCTTTCTTCTGCGCTTCAGCCTCCAGAATGCCACCTCCAAGAGTACCTGCAATAAGTCCATATGTTGAAAATATTGCAGACGCTCCCTGCACCTGGGGCGTGGATCCTTTCGTTCCGACAATAGTAGCTATGGCAAGAGGAACATCCTTTTCAAGCTCATCTGATAGTATAGAAAAGATGTTCTTCATTTTGTTAAGCTAAGGTTTTATTTCTTTTTCTTTTATCATTCCATGCAATCAGATAGAAAAACCCAACCAGAAATGTTGGAAGGACAAATATTAAAAATCCCAGGTTATTGATGT
>JBGPAO010000323.1:0-4596 GCA_041480755.1 Bacteroidia bacterium | reverse complement strand
TGTAATCATCATGACCTGGGTTGCCTCGGTTCTGCGATAAATACCCGTGCTCTGGAGCGTCAGCTAGAAATAATGAAGGAAATGGGATGTAACAGCATCAGGACTTCACATAATCCTCCGGCTCCGGAATTGCTCGATCTGTGTGATAAAATGGGATTCCTGGTCATGGATGAGGCTTTTGATATGTGGAAAAAACAAAAGAATGCGTTTGATTATCACCTGTATTGGGATGAATGGCATGTGCGTGACCTGGAAGATTTCATTTTACGTGACAGGAACCACCCGAGTGTAATTATATGGAGCATTGGGAATGAGATTGGTGAACAATGGGATACATCAGGTATAAGAATAGCAAAAGAACTTGCCTCGATAGTCAGGAACCTTGATCCGACAAGACCAATAACTTCAGGATGTAATTTCCCTGATCCCGCTAATTTTATAATCAGGTCAGGGGCTCTGGACCTGGTAGGTTATAATTACCAGCAAGACCATTTTGTTGAATTCCCTGAAAAATTCCCCGGACAGAAATTCATTGCATCCGAGACAACCTCGGCCCTGGCAACCAGGGGATATTATGATATGCCGTCCGATAGTATTCGTGTCTGGCCGATACGTTGGGATATACCTGCTGCCGCTAACCCGGACTATACCTGCTCTGCTTACGATAATTGCCATGTTCCATGGGGTTCAACCCATGAAGATGCATGGAAGATGATAAAAAAATATGACTTCCTATCAGGTATGTACATCTGGACAGGATTTGATTACCTTGGCGAACCAACACCTTACTGGTGGCCGGCCCGTAGCTCCTACTTCGGGATCGTCGATCTGGCAGGTTTTCCTAAAGACGCATTCTATCTCTATAAAAGTGAGTGGACGGAAGAACCGGTTCTTCATATATTCCCCCACTGGAACTGGAATGAGGGAGATACCATCGATGTCTGGGCATACACCAGCTGTGATGAAGCTGAATTATTCCTTAATGGCCGTTCTCTCGGTGTCAGGCAAAAAGAAGAGGATATTTTTCACCTTGTATGGAGAGTCCCCTGGGAACCTGGCGAACTGAAAGCGGTTGGGAAAACTCCTGGTAAGGAAATGCTTGAGGAAACAATAAAGACTGCCGGAGAACCATCAAAAATCATGCTGACTGCGGACAGGGATTTAATTAATGCAGATGGAAGTGACCTTTCGTTCATAACGGTTAAAATTACAGATGCAGACGGGATAGTTGTTCCCCGCGCTGATAATCATATCCAATTTAAGGTTTCAGGTCCGGGTTTAATAGCCGGTGTTGATAATGGACTTCAGACCTCACATGAATCTTTCAAAGCCGATAACAGAAATGCATTTAACGGCCTTTGCCTGGTGGTTGTACAATCACTGGAAAAACCAGGTAAAATTACAGTTACAGCCACATCAGAAGATCTGGAAGAATCATCAATAGTGATTAAAGCTAGGTAGTCTGCATCATTCGTGTGGACTTTGAGATTGATGCGTGTATATAGATGAAATTTGTGTTTCGGAGTTTTATAAACGAACTCCCAGTGCAATTCCTGCAAATGCTGATGGTTCTACGGCAGAACCTGCCTTATTCCCTCCTCCCATTCTGAATGATATCCCAAAACCAGCATGCATATCCAAATCCAGCCTGTTAAAAAAAATCAGGGTATAACCTATGATCCCTGAGGGTACAATACCCATTCTGAAATCCGGATCTCCGAGATTGACAGGCTTCAGTTTAAGGTATTCAAATGACAGTGGATAAAAACCTGTATATGGTTGAGAATTTAAAGGCTTTTTTCTAAGGGGTTTCCGGAGCGCGGTAAACCTGTAATTAATACCTCCATACAAAAAATAACTCCCTGTTTCTTTGTTCTGGAAAAGTCCGGTTGCACCTGGTTTTATTGAATAGGAGATTTGATCATCAATATAGTACTGGTAATCAAGAAATATACCAGTCTTAGCTCCGGAAGTTGTTGCGAAAAAGCCTGAATGAATTGAATGTACAGGTATATCGCTGCCAGATCTCTGGCTGTAAACTGAGCTTACGAAACTGATTAATATAAAAATTATTAAGTTTCTCATCTATTCGAACAAAGTATGTAAACAATCAAAACGGTTGCAAGTTATAATAATAAATTATTCTTAAACTATATTATTTTCTAAAGAGATTAACAACTAAAATCTTAAATTCGTGGAAAATAATATCCAAAACATGAAAAAAATATTTTTAGGCATTTTAACAGTTGCACTCATGAGTTTATCTTTTGATGATACTATCCTTAAAGTTGGAGACAATGTAGCTGATTTTAAAACGGTTGACGATAAGGGTATGCCCTGGAAACTTTCTGATCACCTGAGGGTCAATTACCTTGTGGTTTATTTCTATCCTGCTGCCTTTACCAGCGGCTGTACTGCCCAGGCATGCAATTACCGCGATATCAATAAAGAACTGGCTATGATGAATGCATCAGTTGTAGGTGTCAGTGGTGATGAAGTGAAAAATCTTGAATTATTTAAACAGGAACATAATCTGAATTTCACACTACTATCTGACAAGAACGGTGAGATCGCAAAAATTTTTGGAGTGACTTCTAAAGACGGAGGAACAATCGATACTGAAATCGGAGGACAAAAACTACAGTTGTCAAGAGGAGTTACAGATTCCCGCTGGACATTCATTATTGACGGGAACAGTAAATTGATTTACAGGGAAACTGATGTAAATCCATCCACCGACAGCCAGGCTGTTCTTGAGTTTATTAAAATGCATGAACAAAGAAAAACCTGCCGATGAATATTTCATTTAAATGGATAGTCCTGATAAATCTGTTGACAGCTTGATCAGAAAGTTAGTTGGTTTCATAGACCGGAATGCTCTTTACTATCTTATCATTCTGTTCTGTATAAATTTTCTCATAAAAATATTATATGCCGGTGGCATGTATTACTGGCTGGACGAGACCAGTAGTATTTTCATCGCACAAAAATCCATAGCAACAATTATCAGGGAATCCTTTGCAGTCCCCAATCCGCCTCTATATTTTATACTCCTGAAAGGATGGATGTCTGTTTTTGGTATTTCAGAATTAAGTACACGTGCATTATCGGTAATTTTCAGTTCAGCGACAATATTCATTCTTTATTATTTCTCCCGCAGGTTTTTTAACAAGGAAATGGCAATCTATGTATCACTTATATTCACTCTTGCTCAGGTACAACTATATTTTTCACATGAAACAAGGGGATATACGATAATTGTATTCATGTCTGCACTCTCATTTTATTTTTATCTCCTGACTCTTACTGTTCCGAGCGTCCTGAATCTGATAAAATATACAATAACGATTACTTTATTACTTTATATTCATCCCGTACCTGTAATACTTATTATTGTTCAATTTATTTGTCTTTTATTTTATTTCAAAAGCAATCGTAAAGGTTCATTATATATTATTGCGGGTCAATTTATTACAGCAATCTTATTCGGTGCCTGGGTTTTAAAGAACAGGTGGGTATCAGAAATGCAATCATGGGTACCAATCCCTGGTCCTGAACAATTTAAAGAATTACTGGTGACCTATCTGAACACTGAATTCATCTACTACTTTTCTGCTGCTCTTCTGGTGTTCTTCACATTACTGATTATAATCAGAAAATTTCAGAAAAACTCAACCTTTGAAGATACAAGATCATTCATGTTACTTTTATTATGGGGCTTGTTTCCAATCCTGATAATTTTTATCATATCACAATACAGTTCCCGTTGGGATCCAAGATATATGCTGTTTGCAACGCCAGGACTGTACCTCTTAACTGCATTTATTATTTCAAAACTACCGGTTAACAGCCTGATCAGGATTTCATTAATAGTTTTATTCCTTCTTTCATCCATTATTAATTTTAATCTGAAACCTGTTAAGGGAGAAGACTGGCCGGGTGCGATCTCCTTCATGAAGCAGCACAGAGATGACAGCACCCTTACATTAATCTGTGCTGATTACCAGTTTATGTCCTTTTCCTATTATTATAATAAAGATATTTTCAGGCAAATTGAACAGGCTCCGACAACTTTGAAAAAAGAAAATATTTACTTTACCAAGGGAGCCGGCGTACTTGATCAGGTTGGCATAAACCGTTATAATAAAATTCTTTTAATCCTCTCGCATGAGGTAGCTGCGGATCCTGAGGGTACTTTGTTCCGGACCCTTTCGCAGGCATACCCGATTACGTATACAGCTCCTTACCTGATGAACGTAAAAGCATACCTGTTTGACATGAATCTTCATCCTGCAGACAGCCTGTTATTTGATTTTGAAAATGACGGTCCTTTCAACAGACTTGGCGAATCATCAGGCAAGGCTTATTCCGGAGCACATGTTTCAAGAATAAATAAAGACACTATTTACAGTAAAGGATTGACCTGTTCTATTTCCGACCTTGGCAATATATACTCCCATTATTTCACCATCAGTATCCTAAGTTATTCAGACAGTTTATCAACCAATGCAGAGCTAGTTTGCAGTTATGAGAAGCCAGATAGTATATATTACTGGAATTCAACAAAAATCAGGTTTTCAGATATCCCTGATCATT
>JBGPAO010000322.1:0-4617 GCA_041480755.1 Bacteroidia bacterium | reverse complement strand
TTTCCACTTTTTTTTCTTATTCTGATTTTTAATCGTTTATCATTCTCTACCTCGAGTTATACTTTTAGTTAATATAAATTTTGTTTTAATTTATTTAACATTATCGATAAAATGAACATTATTTATTAAATTTAATATAGGATATTATTAAAGGAATGAAGGCAGGAGTTGATGATTCGTTAACCGGATATCTTAAGAAGTATTTTGGCTTTGATACCTTCAAGGGCAATCAGGAAGATATTATCAAAAGTGTACTGGAAGGGGATGATACATTTGTGTTAATGCCTACCGGAGGAGGAAAGTCATTATGTTACCAGCTTCCTTCGCTCATGATGGAAGGTACAGCAATTGTAATTTCTCCGCTGATCGCACTTATGAAAAACCAGGTTGATTCCATGAGAAGTTTCAGTACTGTTGACGGAATTGCCCATTTCATGAATTCCTCTCTTACAAAACTGCAGATCGAAAAAGTTAAAAATGATCTTGTCAATCAGGTCACTAAATTACTGTATGTGGCACCTGAGTCCCTTACAAAACAGGAAAATATCGATTTCCTTAAAAGAATTAAGATCTCATTTTACGCTGTTGACGAAGCTCATTGTATTTCTGAATGGGGACATGATTTCAGACCTGAATACAGAAGGATACGTCCGATCATTAATGAAATAGGGAATGCTCCTATAATTGCACTTACTGCCACAGCCACTCCGAAAGTCCAGAATGATATTCAGAAGAACCTTGATATGCTTGAGGCTAAAGTATTCAAATCATCGTTCCGCAGGCATAATCTGTATTATGAGGTCAGGCCTAAGATTAATGCTACAAAGGAGATCATAAAATATATTCTGAATAATCAGGGAAAATCCGGAATTATTTATTGCCTCAGCAGAAAAAAAGTTGAAGAAATGGCAGAAACGCTGAAAGTGAACGGAATTAAAGCTCTGCCATATCATGCCGGTATGGATTCAGCAACCCGGACTCAAAACCAGGATAAATTCCTGATGGAAGAGATTGACGTAATTGTCGCAACTATTGCCTTTGGAATGGGCATAGATAAACCCGACGTCAGATTTGTTATTCATTATGATATCCCAAAAAGTCTTGAAGGATATTATCAGGAAACAGGAAGGGCAGGAAGAGACGGCGGCGAAGGAAAGTGCATCGCTTTTTATAGTTACCAGGATATCCAGAAACTTGAAAAATTCATGCAGGGGAAACCTATTGCTGAGCAGGAGATAGGCAAACAATTACTTATGGAAACAGTTGCATACGCCGAATCTTCAGTATGCAGACCTATTCAGCTTTTAAATTATTTCGGCGAAGTTATGGAAGAACCATGTGAGAACTGTGACAATTGTCTTCATCCAAAAGAGAAAGTCGAAGCAATGGATGATATGGTTCTTGCTCTTGAAACAATTCTGGCTGTTAAAGAGAAATTCAAAGCCGAGCATGTGGCCAGTGTCCTTGCCGGAAACTTAAATTCTGCAATCAAATCTTATAAACATCACAAATTGAGCGTTTTTGGAGCCGGAGGGGAAAAAGATAAAAAGTATTGGAATGCCTTATTACGACAAGCGTTAATTGCACAATTTACTACTAAAGATATTGAAAACTACGGACTCCTTAAAATAACTCCGGATGGACAAAATTTCATAAAGAATCCGGAATCTTTCATGATCACACAGGATCATGATTATGATATCACTGATGAACAGGGAGCGTCTGGTCCGGGAGGCGGCGGAACAGGAACTGTTGACGAGGAATTGTTCCAGATACTTAAGGACTTAAGAAAGAATATATCTAAAAAACTAAACCTCCCACCGTTCATTATATTTCAGGATCCATCACTCGAGGATATGGCAATCCAATATCCCATTTCTTTTGAAGAATTGCAGAATATACAGGGTGTAGGTTCAGGCAAGGCCCAGCGTTACGGACAGGAGTTCATTGATATTATTAAAATTTATGTTGAAGAAAAAGAAATAATCCGTCCTCAGGACATGGTTGTAAAATCTGTTGTGAACAAATCCACTCTTAAAGTGTATATCATACAGAGTATCGACCGTAAAATTTCACTCGAAGATATTGCAGCAGCCAAAAACCTTGAGATGAACAACCTTCTTAAAGAGATTGAAGTCATAGTAAACAGCGGTACCAAACTCAATATTAATTATTATATAAATGAAATTCTGGATTTAGAGCATCAGCAGGAAATTTATGATTATTTCAGGGAAGCTGAAACTGAATCTATCGAGGATGCACTTCATGAACTTGGTGAAGATGAATATACAGAAGAGGATATCAGGCTTATCAGGATAAAATTTATTTCTGAAATGGGCCACTGATTGATAACATGCCTTTCATGGTTTGATTCTTCTCCCCTTCCAGTCGAATGATAAAAAATTACCAATAAGACCGGTAATACTGATGTATATGAAATAGACTATCTCCAGAGGAAAAAATATAACCAGGAGATATCTGTTTCGATAATATCCGGTTACAATATAAAGTAGTACAATATCAATAATACATTTGACAAGGAAAAGAACAATGAATCCTTTCAGAAGCAATCCTGAAAAGAAAGCTCCCACCAGTAAAACAGATAGAGTAAGAGATCCAAAATACACTATCAAAGCAGTAAGGATAATAACAATATCCTTATAATATCTGCTCTTTGAAGTCCATCTTAAACGCTGGTTTATGAATTCTTTCAGACTGGCAACAGGCTTCGTTTCTACAATGGAAGCAAGGGATTTAATAAATCCTATCTGTCCGGGATATTTCTTTTTCAGCCATAACATAAATAACACATCATCTCCTGAAACAGCCAGGGAAGATTTGTTCTCTTCGATAAACTCCATATATCTGATTCTTTCGAATCCCATATTGGCAGCACTGCATAAAACAGGATGCCCGTTCCCGGCAAAACCGGCACCGGTGGCTACCAGGCTGAGATATTCCAGACCCTGAAAACATTCATTCAGTTTTCTGCTTTTCCTGTACAGGACAGATCCAAAAACTAATTTTACTTTTCGCGAAACAAAGTAGTTTGACATTTCTGGTATCCAATCCGGAGTTACCCTGCAATCAGCATCTGTTGTCAGTACCAGCTCGGAACCTGATGCATTTAATCCTTTTATCATTGCGGTTTTTTTGCCTTGTTCGTTATCACCCAGATTTAATTCCCGGATATTAATTTTATTTATAAAGACTGATATCAGACTGCCGGGGGGATAAGTTGAATGATCATCCACAATGATTACCTCGAATTTGTCCTTAGGATAATTTTGATCAGCCAGGTCAAATAGTAACAAGCTAAGCCCTGTGAATTCGTTCCTGAACGGGATAATAACGGAAACTGTTGGCTGGATAAACCCATCATACATTATGAAAGCTTTTGTCCTTATCCAGCCCGAAATAATAAAGCAGACCAGAAACAGATAAAGTAAACTAATAAGTACTATGAATCCCCAAAAAAACATTTATGAATTAAGTTTGCGGATTGAACTTTTCGATTAGCTCTGCATATAAATTCCGGATGAAGGTTAAATTTATAAAACAAAACCGGAGTCAGGCTAAAATCATACCAATGATAGTTGCTGATAGAAGGGAAGCAAGTGTTCCGCAAAGCAGAGCTCTGAGCCCAAACTGAGATAGCAAAAGGCGCTTCCCCGGAGCAAGAGCACCTATTCCTCCAATCTGGATACCAATTGATGCAAAGTTCGCAAAACCGCAGAGGATATAGGTTGCCATAATAACAGATTTAGTTTCTGCAAAAACTCCTGCCGCCTTCATGTCTGCTAAACTGACATACCCGATAAACTCAGTCATTATTAGTTTCTCACCAAGTAATCTGCCCACCAGAGCTATATCTTCTCTGCATACTCCAATAAGCCACATGACCGGTGCAAAAGTATATCCGAACAGAAATTGCAGGGATAATTCTTCATACTGGCCATGGGTTATCCTTGAAATAGTTACATTAAGTGAGGTCCAGTCGCCTATTTTTATGAAAATATAATTGATCATTGCTATAAGACCAATAAAGACAAGCAACATGGCTGCTACATTAACTGCCAGTTTAAGTCCCTGGTAAGTTCCGGTTGCTATGGCATCCAGTACATTTTTACCGATAACGTCTTTTGATATTTTTACAGTTTTTTCGACATTTTCTGTTTGCGGCATAACTATTTTCGCAATTACTACAACTCCGGGCGCTGCCATAACTGATGCGGTAATTAAATGTTTGGCAAATATCAGGCGCTGTACCGGATCATCTCCACCCAATACATTAATATAGACCGCCAGAACGCCACCTGCAAGTGTTGCCATGCCTGCAGACATAACCAGGAGAATCTCCGATCGGTTCATTTTCTCCAGATATGCTTTTATCATAAGAGGTGCTTCCGTCTGCCCGAGGAAAATATTACCTGCTACCACAAGACTTTCTGCTCCTGATAACTTCAGGGCTCGGCTAAGTGCCCACGCAAGCCAATAAACTACAGCCTGGATTATCCCGAAATAAAATAAAATGCTTGTTAAGGCTGAGAAGAAAATAATGGTTGGAAGGATTGTCACTGCAAAATTTAATAAGGGGGAGTCGATTTTCCCGGAAAC
>JBGPAO010000321.1:0-4627 GCA_041480755.1 Bacteroidia bacterium | reverse complement strand
TTCTCCTTTACCAGATAAGGATTGTTAATCTGAAGAAAATTGAAATGTATAGTGTTTATCAGGAACGGGAGTTATATATATCAAAGTTTTATAACAGTTTCAATAGAAATGAACTGATACAGGAGTTATATTCTGTCACTAATGATTCTAAATACCTTGAAATGAGAAAAGAAAATTTTGGGGTAATGGAAAATGAGTTCGATTCTCTCTACTGGTATTGCAGGGAAAGCGATAATTATTGTATCAGGTTGGATAGTTCAAGATACTTCCTGGACGTGTATTTTAACCGATTTTCTCCGAAAAATGACAGCATTCTTGCTTACCTGAACTCCAATGAGTCTGGTGATATTGAAATTCCCAGGATAAAATCTGGTAAGGGGGAGTTAAGAATTGATACAATCAGGTTGCACTCATCAGAAAAAGAGGAAATAAAAAATTATCTGGAAGAAAATCTTAATATCATTGAGAAACGAATAATGGAACCTACTCAGTGGATTGTAAGGTCCGATCGTACTGAAACCAGGCTTAATCAAAAAATAATAGACGCTAAAATCAAATCCTATCATTTCTTGCAAAAAATAGTCCTGATCCTGGTTCTTGGAATGATTCTTTTGTTGATAATAGTGATGGTCTTTATTTTGTTAAGTCCTATTGAGAAACCACAACCCATTTATAATACACTTCCCAATCTTCAGTATTCTGCGATTTATGACGACTTTGAAAATGAATTAACCGGAATATTGCAAAGTAATATAAGCCTGTTTGTGAAATATATGCAGATTAATCTGATATTCCCAAGGAGAAGTTTTTTTCCTATCGAAATCATCTCTGCCTTTCAGAAGTTCTCATATGAAAACAATATAAAATTTCAGGTCAATGATAAATTAAAAACTGAGAATATCAGAGAAAAAATGGCATTTGTCCTGCTCGAAGATGAAACTATGGTCCATCTTTTAGAGGCATCAGGAAAGATAAATTTGGCTATTGGTGAACAAATTGGCATTCTTGCATATGGTGACAGCCCGCTAAAAAAGATAGTAGCCAACGGAATTACTGTCATAGATGTATCTCATCAGAATTTTGAACAAACAGGATTCCTTTCTAAAAAGCTGACGGCAAAGAATAATATCAGATTAATTAAAAGAAATTCTTTATAGGATATTATAAAATGACAGTAATAATAGGAGTATGAAAATATATATAAGATCTAAGATGAATAAGGTGAATAAATTAAGTATCATAATGGCAGTAATTGTCATAACCGCTGCACTGCTAACGCAGTGTAAAAACATACAAAGCCATAAAAGCAGAAGCCAGGATATTGATTCGCTGATAACGGAAAACCTTCAGTTTGCCCAGGAAAAGATCACATATTTTATTGAGAACCTGGATGTAAATACATATCCGGGATCAATTGATGATGAAGGGCATTTGAAAACAATTCCGGCTAAATCATGGGAATCAGGCTACATGGCCGGAATATTATGGTATCTTTATGATTATACGCATGAAGAAAAGTGGAAAGTATTTGCCCAGCAATGGACCGCAGGCCTCGAATTACAGAAATTCAATAAAAACAGCCATGACCTGTTATTTATGCTTTTCGCCAGTTTTGGGAACGGGTATAAAATTACTCACGATGAATTGTACAAAGATGTTCTTATTGTGGGTTCAAATACCCTTGCAAGCAGGTATGATCCTGAAATAAAATATATTAAGTCATGGGATGTTTTTTATAAAGGGATGCCAATCCAGTTTCCGGTTATTATTGATGCACTTATGGCGAACGAAATGCTGTTTTATGTATCTTCCATTTCCGGAGACACTAACCTGTATAATATAGCTTATAATCATGCCCTCAACACAAAGAGGGATTTTTTCAGGGATGATTATAGTACATATTATCTTGTGGAATATGATACAGTTCTCAATACCGTGAAAGAAAAGAAAACCTGGATGGGAGATTCGAATGAATCAACCTGGGCAAGAGGACATGCAAGAGCCATTTATGGTTCTGCAGTAACATTCAGGGAGACAGGAGATTCTTCCTTTCTTGAACTGGCTGAAAAAGCAGCTGATTTTTATATGGGACATCCACGCCTGCCTGCGGATCTGATCCCATACTGGGATTTTGATGATCCTGATATTCCAAATGCTCCCCGTGATGCTTCTGCTGCCTGTATTGCAGCTTCGGGACTTCTGGAATTGGCAAACCTGCTTCCCTCGGATGAACAAGCTAAATATGCAGATTTTGCTATCAGAACACTGAAAAGTCTGGCTTCAGATGCATATCGAAATAAACCCAGTGAGAACCTTGGATTTATCCTGAAACATTCAACAGGAAGTCGTACCTGGAATATTGATGTGGACAAACCGAAAATATCTGCGGATTATTATTTTGTTGAATCTCTGGTTAAGCTGAATAAGCTGAAAAATTCAATTAACTATTGACATACAAAAATATCACTCAAAATCCTTAGTTTCTTTTACAAAATAATTCTTCCGATTCTTCAGGACAGGACAGGATAGGACTAATATCAAACATTCTGATATTTAACTCAGGATTTCAAAATGATTATTATGCACAAGAAATGGCTGTATCTTTTCCTGATTATTTCAATGGTGTCCGGGTGCCGGAAAGATATTGACCTGCCGTATGAATTGATTAAGATTGATCCTGGAACAGAATATCAGCGTATTGATGGCTTTGGCACCAGTATTGTCAATTATAAAGAATTCCCACCGGAATATCTTGATGATGATTTTATCGATATGGTTGTTAATGACCTTGGATTAAGCATTCTCAGGATACCTATCAATGAACATCTCGAATTCTCTAACGATGATAATGATCCGGATCATTTTAACTGGGATGGATTCTATATGTCGAATAATAACAGGATAAGGGGAATGGAAGAGACTATGAGCCTTGCACAGGAATTTAAAAATAGGGGAGTCAACCTGTTCATGGCCTCTCCATGGTCACCCCCGCAATTTATGAAAACCAACAGGGCCCCAATTCTGGGAGGATTTCTCAGGGCTGACATGTACGATGAATTTGCTGAATTTCTTGCTGCTTATATAATTCTTGCCAAAAAGAACTGGGATATAGACATTCAATGGGTCAGCCTGCAGAACGAGAGCATATTTGTGGAATTTTACAGATCCTGTCTTTATCATGGATATGGAATGAAAGAAGCATTGAAGGCTGTCATGGGAAAATTTAATAAGGAAAATATTAACACCAGGATACTTATCAATGAAGATGTACTATTTCCGGAAAGGGTATATTCTTTCCTGCAACCTATATTCTCTGATTCTGTTGCCAGTAAATATGATGGTGATATCGCAGTGCACAGGTATGCAGGAGCTGAAGAACTGACCAAATGGGTGGAGTTAACAAGAGATTTTAACCGTAATTATCTGATGACAGAAACTTCCGGACACGACACAACATGGGCAGGTGCCATGAGCCTGGCAAAAGATATATATGAATACCTTGTCCTGGGTAATTTCAGTGCCTGGATCTACTGGCAAATCAGCGGAAATACAGGGGGAAGTAATCCTGGTTTATACACCCTTATGCTGGAAGGAAAACCCACAAAAAAATATTATGCGTCCAAACATTATTATCGTTTTATCAGGCCAGGGGCTATCCGTATAAAAGCATCTTCAACGGATGATTCACTTTTGATTTCTGCATATAAACATCCGGAGACGGGAACTCTTACTTCTGTGATGATAAATACTTCAAGTAATGAAATTACCATAAAACTCGGACGTCGTCACTCATTACCCGGGAAGTTCAAAGTATATCAATCGACTGAGACAGATTTATTCAGTGAAAAGAGAAAATATCGTACCGGCAACCTTTTACATATTCCCGCTAATAGTATTGTAAGTATTTGCGGACAAAAAAGTTGCCTTGAAGAACCGGAAAAGATAACCTGCTTTGAGGAAACGTGGACAGGTAATTATGATTCAAATAATGTAATGGTTGGCAATTTTGCTCAGTTTCCGATCAGATCAGAATGGCAGGGCGCGAGTGATGCTCATGTTGGAAGGTTAATGCAGGCCGAGACTGCTATTAATTCAGGAGAAATAAATAAACAAAGATATGATGGCTGGTCTCTTCTTCATGAATCTATCCTGAACGGGGACGGTGATGCGGTCAATTATCTGATCATGAACGGGGCAGATATTAATCTTCCTGCTAAAGATGGGTGGACTCCTTTACATGCCGCTGCTTCATGTTTTGTGGGGAACAACGATATTCAAATAAAAAATAAGGAATATAACCATTATGAAATATTCAGGATGGTGTTGGATGCGGGGCCAGACGTTAATGCTGTTACAAAAGATGGCTGGACACCTCTCCATTGTGCAGTAATAAATGCATATACAGGCTGGATGCAATCTGAAACTACGGCATTAAACAGAATACTGGATCTCTTGAAAGCAGGTGCAGACTTGGAAGCAAGGGATGTAAATGGCCGTACACCCCTTCACTGGGCTGCGATGCAAGGATATTCACACTTTGTAAATGATGAAACGACAATTGAATCTGATATTGTTGAGCTATTAATTAGTAAAGGAGCCAATGTGAATGCAGTTGATTCTTTCGGTC
>JBGPAO010000320.1:0-4630 GCA_041480755.1 Bacteroidia bacterium | reverse complement strand
CGTATGTCAGCGATATGGTTAATAGTCGTATTCAAAATTTTAATTTAAGTAATATGACTACAAAAATAGGTAAAATGCTCCAAAGTATCAAATAATATTTAAATAATATTTGAGTAGACGTTCTACAAATGTAAAAAATTTATCAATCCGGAAAGAATGCGAAGGCTGGCGAAATTTCTCATTTAAGTGTATCGCTTATTCAAATTTAATCAAAATGTGATCTTATTTGAATAATATTCGATGCAGATTTACTCTTTATAGACGGAATATGTCAGTGTAATATTGAAATTCCTTCCCTGTTCCGGATAGCCCTCATAATAACAATAGTTCGCGTCGAACAGGTTTTCGATTGCCGCCTCAATGGAAAAAGCTTTAAAAATATTTACCAACACTTTTATGTTCGACAAAAAGAATCCTTTTGCAATGTATAACCCATCAGATGTGCTGGTCCTTTCAGAATTAAATCCTGAATCGAAAAGGATATAAAATTTGCCGGGTATGCCATATTTCAGGTAACCGAAAATCCTGTGCCGTGGTACATCGGTGAAAAGTATGTCAGGATGACTCAGATTCTTCCTTTCAAGATAAGTATATTGCAATCCTGCTAAAAGTGAGCTAAATGGCACGTATGAAACATCTGCTTCAAAGCCGTAAAAAACAGCCTTTCCTGTATTTTGCATCTGGTACAATGATGAATTGTCAGGATCTAAACCATACACAGGCTGAATAGTATTGTCCAGCATGCTGCAGAATAAAGAAATTTCAGATTTAAAAAAATCTCCTGCACTGGCAGAATAGCTCAGATCAATATGAAAAGCCGATTCGGATTTCAGTGAAGGATTGGGCAGGGATCGGCCCAGACGGTAAGAATACCGGTCTTTCATAGTGGCAAAACGGGTTTTACGCGCAAAACTTATCTTTACATCCTGATTCTTCGAAAAATTATAATCCAATCCAACCTGTGCATTCATCGCCGCATCGCGATTAGCAGGAAAAGGAAAAATTGAATCACTGCCGTAATCATAGTTATCAGCCTGGATGTTATCCCGGAAATTATAACTGATGCCGCCAATAATAATCACATCTTTCGAAGGCGACCAATTTTCCTCCACACCTGCTGAAACAAACTGGTCCCTCATGTGCCTGACTGCCTCAATGACCGGCCAGGTATTATGTTCCTGATGATGATCATATTTGTAATGAATGGCCGCTTTAATATTGTGTTTTCCGGCAATATCTATATGATACTCAGCACTTCCGCCAAAACTATCATCAAAATATATGCTGGTAAAGGAAGATTTTTTTGTTTGAAAAGAATAATCCGTACTATCGTAACTCCTGAGATCGCTGTAGTACTGATCGTAGTAAAAACGCGTTTTCAGGTAACCGGCTGTTCCAATGGCCGTTCTTGAAATCAGATTTATTCCCCTGTTATAAACTTCCGGGAACTGCCAGTACCTTAATGGCTGGTTCGGATCAGCGCCTGCATAAACAGGTATCCCCTTCGAACCATTCTGTGACATAATGCTTAAAGCATATTCATCAGTTGAATTTGGTGTCACCCCTGCTTTGATGTTCCATTTCAGATTCCGCCGCCAGGAATTATCAAGGATCCTGTTATCTCCAGGGTCTGAAGATTTATATTTCCGTGAGAGGGAATAAGAGTCACGGTCAATTAATGAATAACCTGCCTGGATATAGAATTTTGTAAACTTACTACCGGTCTGGGCTTCTGAATTCCAGCCGTTTATTCTGTCAGAACCCGCATAAAGTCCGGTTGAGCCCTCAAATTCAAACTTTTTTGCCGGTTTCCTTGTGACAAGGTTAATTGCTCCTCCAAGTGTATTCGGGCCATAAAGGACGGAACTGATGCCTTTGGACACTGTGATCTTCGCCAGGTCGTTTACCAGGAAATCGGCCAGATCAACGTACCCGTCATAGCCAACATAAACCGGAATTCCATCAAGATATACTGGCACCTGCCTGAGATCAAAACCCCTGACAGTGACAATCGATTCGTTCCTTGGTCCTGAATTTGAATAGGAGATCCCGGAAATCAGTTGCAGGGCGCCCGCTGTATTATACCTGTTGAATTCCCGGATCTCCGACCGGTCTAGTTCTCCGGAAACAACTTTCTTATTGCGGGTTGTGATCATGACTTCACCCAGTTCATAAGTCAGGATTGTTTGTGCTGTGTCTGTCTGGGATTTTGCGGTTAACGGAGAAAAAACAGCAAAGATGAGAAGTAGTTTATGTATTAAGCGATATTTGGACAAATCTGGCAATGGGCTACAGGGCTACAAGGTTACAAGGTTACAAGGTCACAAGGCTACAGGGTTACAGGGCAGCAAGGTTACAGGGCAGCAAGGGTTCGAGGATAAAGGGTATAAAATTGAGGTGTTAGAATCTTTCCCCTCCCTTCCCTCACCGCTCTGTGCTCTCCGCCCTCCGCTCTCCGTTCACTGTTCACTGCTCACTGCTCACTGCTCACTGCTCACTGCTCACTGTTCACAGCTCACTGCTCACTGCTCACTGTTCACCGTTCACTGTTCACTCTTCACTGCTCACTGTTCACAGCTCACTGCCCTTCGCCTCACTCCTCACGTTTCACGCTCTTACACTCGCTTCCGGGATTCTTTTGGCAAGGTCCTTAAATTGTTCCAGGCTTTCAATTCCAATGGTAAAACAGTCTATAAATTCACTTCCCAGCTGGAATTGAAGGCATTCATCTTTCTTACCCATCAGATCTCCCTGTCCCAGAACTTTCATTCCCATTATTGATTTACCATTGGCTTTCATTCTTGTCAGGACTTTTTTGACCACTGAAACATCTGCATCCATGTGAGCTCCTCCCGGATTCCAGCGCGCAAGGTCCAGCTCGACCCAGGGCTCTTCAGCTGCAGCTTCAAGAGCTGAAAATGAATGGCATGAAATACCTACCATCCTGACAGTGCCTTTTTCTTTAGCTTCTGACAGGACTTCCATTGGCCCTTTAAGGTCAACTCTCCAGTTTGAATTTGTTACAGCGTGCAGCAGGATTATGTCAATATAATCAGTCCCGATTTCCTGCCTGTACCTCTCCAGGTTTGATTTCATTTCATCAGCAGTTTCAACATCAGATTTGGTGAGGATGACAACTTTTTCCCGGGGAACGTATTTTAAAGCTTCTTTAAGGTGGGGATGGGAACCATATCCATCGGCAGAATCCCAGAATGTGACGCCTTCATCATACGCTGCACGAAGGAGATCCCCCAAACCTTTAATGCCAAGCTGGCGCGTCTGGTTGGAGTTCTTCCCCCCACCATTGGTGCCGGTACCCATGGCCATCCTTGAAACCTCGACACCGGTATTGCCCAGTTTTATCCTGTCCCAGGCATATTTCTTTTCTGTGCCCGCGTACAGATGATACGGGAACTTGGTTAAAGTTACAGCCCCGGTGGCTATTAATGATGTCAATATAAAATCTCTTCTTTTCATGGGATGAAATTTAGTTTTTCATAAAAGAGGAAATCAATATGCTATATTAATCCAGAATGTTCAGAAATCAAAATGTTTTAGTGGAAAAAATGTGAAGCGTGAAGCGTGAAGCGTGAGACGTGAGACATGAGTCGGATATTGAAACAAAAAACCCGGTTGTTAACCGGGTTTTTAGGTAATACTTTCTGGTAAAAACCTATTTCACCATGAACTTTGAAGTGTAAGAACCATTTAATGATTCAATAGTTATGAAATAAACGCCTGCAGGCATATCACTTATTTCAACAGACCTGTTGTTTACAGTCTGGAATTTGTCCATCCTGATAGTCTGGCCAATCATATTCGTAATTGTATATCCTGTCATTTCAGGAGCCTGAACAAACAGAATTTCATCTGCGGGATTGGGATAAACCATAACTGAAGCAGCTGATAATGATCTGACCGACAAATTTGCGGCTCCCTGGAAATTATCTAAATATACTGTTGTGCCGCCAGTTCTTGTATCAGGAAAATCGGGGAAAAATGTCAGCCTTCCATAAGAATATCCAACAGCGGCAGACATATCGAATGACAGCCTTTCCCACTGATTAATGACAGTATTTGGAACCTTTACTTCAGTATTTGGGCCACCATTTGTGCTCGCTTCAACCTTCATACAGCAAGGGCTGATAATGGTCTTATAAACCATCATTGTCAGGGTATGGGCATTTGCGGTTATTTCAATAGGGCCAAAATCATTTGAATAGCCTCCTACCCAGGGATCCGCTGCTGCATTAACGATGAACTTTAGACAACTATCAGTTGTATTGATACCTGATTTATCAGGATTAACTACAATAGTCAAATCTCCTGGTGAATCAGGTTGATTTGAAAATCCGCTCCAGTGAGCTCTATCGGTAGAGGTTTCGAAAGGTATAAGACTTAACTGCGCACCTACTCCAAGAGTAAATGCAATTAGAAATAGAAATGTAAAAGTTTTTTTCATAGTCATAATGTTTAATTAATTAATATTAGAATTAGTTGCGAAAAGACAAAGATAAATTACTTTTCTGATCACTGCACGATTAATTTATATAATTCAGAAGATCTGCCTTCTGAAGTAATTCTTGAAATGTATACTCCAGGCAAAAGCTTATATCTGGAAAGCTCTATG
>JBGPAO010000319.1:0-4639 GCA_041480755.1 Bacteroidia bacterium | reverse complement strand
CAAAAATAGAATGTTTTTGTTTATGGTAAAACCTTTGTACTTAATAACTTTTAATAACTATGATTTGTCAAGTCATTCCGAGCCATCATCTGATGGTAATATTTCAAGGCTTCATTATAACTTATTACTTTTGACTTCAGACAGAACTCTGCCTGATATATGATGGCGAGGAATCTCGCAAGTTATTTTGACCAATACGGAATGGAACCTCTTTAGAATTAAACCCTGTCAGAAAACCAATATATCTTACTTCTCTGCCTGAAATAAATAAAACATATACTTTTTATACTTTCTGAAATTCTCCCCTGTTCTTTGTCCTGTGAAGTGCTTCTTTTCCATCTTTTCAAT
This sequence comes from Bacteroidia bacterium, assembly GCA_041480755.1. Lineage (GTDB taxonomy): Bacteria > Bacteroidota > Bacteroidia > Bacteroidales > SM23-62 > LJUQ01. Next base: position 4,291 of record JBGPAO010000319.1, on the reverse strand, counting down.
CTTTTTGCGGTATAACCTCCTTGTTAATTTTATTACAAACGGGAACCGGTCTTCTCCTAATGCCCATAAAGACTCCCAGGATGGCCTTAAAACTTCAACATTGAATTGGTTCAGAATATCAATAGTTGGAGCTGTCTCTGCAGTAATGTCATTTTCAATTAATGTTTTTACAGCCAATGTTTCCTTGAATGTCAGCCATTTATCATAAAGGTGTCCTCCGCCCAGTTTGCTTTTATGCTCAGGATCATTTTTGAAAAAATCACTTACCATGATATAACCACCAGGATTCAACATTTGTAATGCAATTGGGATCGATTTATCCATCGGGATATATTGAAAGCTTTCACTGAACATTATCAGATCATATTTTTTGTCACTTTTCATTTCCTCGAATTTGCACTGGTAGAACCGGACTTTATCTCCGGTTATTTTTTTTGCATAACCTGTTAAGCGCTGATTAGGCGACACACAGTCTACCTGGTAACCTTTTAAAGTGAGCTGCTGAGCTGTTTTCCCTGAACCACACCCTACATCCAGTATTGCTTTAGTGCCTTCGGGAATATGGGAAAACAACATCCCGGCATAATTCTCCTGAGCTTTTTTTAAATTGGTGATATCTGCATCAAGTCCATTAGAGAAAAGACCATAATGCAGGTACTCTGATTTTAACATAAAATTGAAAACCATTAATCCGATTTCCAATCCGACTTCTTTTGAGTCTATTTTACGATTCTTTTTTTTCTTTGAAAACATATATAGATAGATTATTTATTATCGCGTCAATAATACATCTTTAAAAAATAATAATCAAATTTTCTCAATAATCCCTGAAGAATGCAATTTGCCACAGTCCAGAAACCGTCATTAATAGCCGTTTTCAGCGGGTTTGTAAACAAAAAGCCCCTATTTATCAACAATCCTGCAATTTTTTCCTGTGCAAACTTGCTAAAGATGAGAAATAATCTATATTTGTAGACAAATTTGAACTTTTCCAAATTTATTTTACTAACCCTAAAATTTAATTGCTATGAACAAAGCACAGCTTATTGATTCAATTGCCCATGATGCAAAATTGACCAAAGCAGATGCAAAAAGGGCTCTGGATTCATTCGTTAAGACCACAACCGGTGCTCTGAAAAAAGGAAACAGAGTTGCCCTGGTTGGTTTCGGTTCATTCTCGGTTACCAAAAGAAATGCCAGAACTGGCAGGAATCCTCAGACCGGCAAACCAATTACCATTGCCGCTAAGAAAGTTGTAAAATTTAAAGCTGGCAGCGATCTTTCAGGTGCTGTCTAAAAAGATATGCAAGTATTGGAAGAGGAGCATTTACGTGCTCCTCTTTTTTTTACTTTAAAACCTGACCAGAACACCGGTTTGCATTAATTAGTTTACCGTTATGTCCTTCCCAAAAACCGACCTGATTAAATACCTGTCCGGATTTATTACTCCAAGGCGCTGGCATATCATGGAAAAAATTATCCGGTACAGAACACGTCATATCACTGTAGTACTTGAAGATATCTTCCAGCCTCACAATGCAAGTGCAGTCCTTAGAACATGCGAATGTTTCGGAATACAGGATGTACATATCATAGAAAATAAAAATAAGTATAATGTTAACCCGGATGTTGTCATGGGTTCTGACAAATGGATCACACTGACAAAATATGACAGTGAAATATCCAATACGCAATCAGCAATAAACCATCTCAGGAAAGAAGGTTACAGGATAATAGCAACCTCTCTTTCAAAAAAAGCTACTCCTCTTGATGAATTCAAACCATCAGAAAGCCGGTGTGCAATATTTTTCGGGACAGAACTGACCGGCCTGACTGAAGATGTCCTTAACCAGGCGGATGAACATCTTAGAATTCCTATTTATGGATTCACCGACAGCTATAATATTTCTGTTTCAGCAGCAATCGTCCTTTATGACCTGATGAACCGGGTTCGTAAATCAGAGATTCACTGGGAGCTTACTGAAACAGAAAAAGAAGAAATCATACTTCAATGGCTTAAAAAATCCATCAAACGTTCCGATCTCCTCGTCAAAAAATTCTTAACCAACCACTAATCCTTCCAATCCACAGTTATATTTTATTTGTATTACCCTTCGCCCTGAGCTCTCCGCCCTCAGATTTGTACCCCATGCTCCATGCTCCATGCTCTTAAATGAAGTTGTTCACATTATTTGGATTTATATTATTTTATTATATTTGATTAACTTTAAAAATCAGGTGATCAATTTGGTCACAGGTTTGATTAATAAATAAAGTCGGATGAATTGTATTATAATCGAGGATGAACCTTTGTCAGTCAGGATAATTCAGGAATGTGTCAGGAAGACAACTGACCTCAATCTGGTTCATACTTTTTCCAATGCTATTGATGCCATCAACATCCTTCAGACTGATGAATCAATAGAGCTGATATTTCTTGACATTGAACTGCCTGAAATGAGCGGCATCGAATTTCTGGATTCAATTAAAGAACCTCCGCAGGTAATAATAATATCGTCGAAAGGATTATATGCAGCTGATGCCTTTGATTATGATGTTGCTGATTACCTTGTGAAACCTATAACTTATGCCCGGTTTTACAAGGCTATCCAGCGTGCAAGAAAACGCCTGGAAAAGGATAAACTGGATAAGGTAGGCAGAAGTGAAATATTTATTAAGAAAGATGCTACACTGGTCAGGCTGAAATATTCTGAGATCCTGTGGATTGAAGCACTCGAAAATTATGTCATATTCAATACCTTCAATGAGAAATTTACAATTCATTTTACAATGAAGGCAATTGAACAGAAACTCCCTCAGGATAAATTCACCCGTGTTCACAGATCATTCATCGTTAATACCGGCAGCATTGATGCTATTGAAGACAATTCGGTGCTGATAAAGGTTCATGATGGAACAAAATCAATACCTATTGGTAAATCATATAAGGATAAACTGATGGGAGATATTAACCTGATCGTCAAATAACCGGTTCAGGTTTTCCATAATTATAAAGACCGGAAATCATGCTTTCCAGCCGGCAATTATTCCTGCAACATATTGGCCAAACCTCGGATCTGCCTCTTATGCTTGAAATTGAAAGTGCCGAGGGTATCTGGTTATTTTCACCTGATGGCCGGAAATATGCGGATCTGATTTCAGGTGTATCTGTCAGTAATATAGGTCATCGGCACCCGCACGTTATACAGGCAATAAAAAATCAGCTGGATAAGCATATGCACCTGATGGTTTATGGTGAATATATCCAGGCACCGCAGGTGAAACTCGCTAAATTGCTTGCAGATAATCTCCCTTCTGAACTGAATTGTACCTATTTTGTCAATTCCGGAAGCGAAGCAATTGAAGGTGCGCTGAAACTTGCGAAACGTTATACGGGCAGAGCAGAAATAATTGCTTTCAGGAATGCTTATCACGGAAGTACGCAGGGAGCGCTGAGTGTAATGGGAGGAGAGGAGTATAAAAATTCCTTTCGTCCCTTATTGCCGGCAATAACATTCCTGGAATTTAACAATCGGAGTGACCTGGGAAAAATCAACACAGATGTTGCATGTGTTATCATTGAACCAATTCAGGGAGAGGCAGGTGTCAGAATGCCGCATGATGGTTTTCTGAAGGCTTTGAGAGAAAAATGCTCTGAAACAGGAACTCTGCTTATTCTGGACGAGATTCAAACGGGATTTGGAAGAACCGGCCAGCTGTTTTCTTTCCGGGACCGGGGGATAGAACCTGATATCCTGGTTCTGGCAAAGAGCCTTGGAGGCGGACTTCCTCTGGGAGCTTTTATCTCCTCCCGCGAAACCCTTTCAGCATTCAAAACCAACCCGGTGCTTGGACATATCACAACATTCGGCGGCAACCCGGTATCCTGTGCAGCAGGACTGGCTTCACTGGAAGTCCTGCTGAAAGGAGATATTATCAGTCAGGTCAGTGGAAAAGAACAATTATTCCGTGAAAATCTCGTTCATCCGTTAATAAAAGAGATCCGGGGCAAAGGATTACTTCTGGCTGTGGAAACCGGCGATAAAGAAATTACCGGCAGGGTGATCCGTAAAGGTCTGGAAAATGGAATCGTCCTGGATAATTTCCTTTTCTGCGATACTGCCTTGAGGATTTCACCTCCGTTGACTATTACAAAGGATGAAATATTGGAAGTATGCAGAATGTTGAGAGAAACTTTGGAAAGCGTGAACCGTGAAGCGTGAACAGTGAACAGTGAGCAGTGAGCAGTGAACTGTGAAGAGTGAGCAGTGAACTGTGAAGAGTGAAGAGT
>JBGPAO010000318.1:0-4683 GCA_041480755.1 Bacteroidia bacterium | reverse complement strand
AGCTGAATTTTTCTCTGCTTAAAAAGGAAGAATGCTGCAAAAGAAAGGAGACAGATTATTAACATAATAACCGTAAGGGGTATCAGGCTCCGTATCATTTGAGGGTTCCCTGCTACAGAAGATTCCAGGATTCCCCTGAAATTCATAGTAATCTCTGTTCCGGAACTATTAAGGAAGGTTAAAAAGCTTCCACTAAGGAATAATATTGACAACAATGATGTCAATAACAGATATAGCGATTGAATTCTCTGAATCATATCAATTAATTAAAAACAAACACTCAAAAATAACCGAATTTAGCGAATTATTGATATCCGGGTTAAATTCAAAAAACAGTAAAACCATTTTATGAAATTTTAACATATTTTTCAGATCACAAATAGTTTAGTAATTCTTAAATCATCTACATTTGTCACTTTCTGCTACTTTGGATATTAAATAGTGAACTATACGGACTTTAAGATGTTAAGCAATAAAATATTACCAAACCAGCGAGAACTTGCCCTATGAAGAAAAGAAATAAGTTGATTATAACCATATTATTAATTGTTTTTGCCGTAATAATAATCCTGTATCCAAAAATAAAACCTCTTTTAGCTTCAAAGTCAAAAGGGCCAGGTTCAGGTCAAATCGCAGGCAGAGGCCCTGGAGCAATGCCAAGCCGGCAATTACTTAATGTAAGCGGCTTCCTGATAAAGCCTTCAAAAATGAGTGAGATAATCAAACAAACCGGCACTTTGCGACCTGATGAAGAGGTAGATTTGTCGTTTGAGACATCAGGTAAAATTGTCGGAATTAATTTTACCGAAGGAACACGTGTAAAAAAGGGAGACCTTCTGGCAAAAATCAACGACAGACCATTGCAGGCCCAATTGCAAAAACTTGTGGCACAGAAAAAACTGGCTGAAGAAAAAGAGTTTCGTGAGCGGAGCCTTCTTGACAGAGATGCGATAAGCAAGGAAAGTTATGATCAGATCGTTACCGAACTTCAAACCATCGAGGCTGACATAAACCTGATAAATGCACTCATTTCTGAAACTGAACTGCGAGCTCCTTTCGATGGAATAATTGGATTGCGATACCTTAGTGAAGGAAGCTATGCAACTCCATCAACCAAAATTGCCAGGTTAATTAAAATAAGTCCGATCAAAGTTGAATTCTCGATTTCTGAAAAATATGCTGACGAGGTCAGTGTTGGTTTTCCTGTAATGTTCACCGTTGACGGTAGCAATACAATATATAAAGCTAAAGTTTATGCTGTTGATCCGAAGATCGATCTGGATACAAGAACAGTAGTCCTCAGAGCTTTATACCCAAATAAAAATGAAGAACTGAAATCCGGACGATCTGCTTATGTTACTCTTCAATTATCCCAAATTGATAACACTATAGCAATTCCTACTGAAGCTCTTATTCCCGAAATGGATGGAGAAATTGTATTTGTCTACCGAAATGGGAAGGCATCTTCAGTTAAGGTTAGTACTGGTTTACGTACCGAATCACTTATCCAGATTGTAGATGGTCTGAAATTCGGAGATACCTTACTGACTACCGGAACACTCCAACTTCGGCACAACCTGCCTGTCGTACTTGACACACTTATAATTGACCAGTAACCAGGCAAATTTAAAGATATGAGTCTATCATCAGTAAGTATAAACCGACCGGTACTTTCTACCGTGTTTGCCATATTGATACTCCTTTTCGGAATTGTCGGAGTCACATTTCTGGGTATACGTGAATTTCCCAGTGTTGACCCTGCTATTATTTCGGTCAGTACATCATATCCAGGGGCAAACTCCGACGTTATTGAGACACAGATCACTGAACCCCTTGAGCAATCAATTAATGGTATTCCTGGTGTTCGTTCACTTACAAGTGTAAGCCGACAGGGTGGAAGTAACATAACCGTTGAATTTGAATTGTCTGTGGATCTTGAGACTGCTGCAAATGATGTCAGAGATAAGGTATCGCAGGCTATGAGACTGCTTCCCCGCGATTGTGATCCACCTATTGTGACGAAAGCTGATGCTGATGCCAATCCAATATTGTTTCTGACTGTTGAAAGTGAAAAAAGATCATTACTGGAACTTTCTGATGTTGCTGAACTTACTCTAAAGGAGCAGCTTCAGACAATATCAGGGGTGAGTGCAATTAATATTTTCGGACAGAAACGCTATGCTATGCGATTATGGCTCGATCCTGTAAAACTGGCCGGATTTGATCTTACACCGCTGGATGTCAGGAATGCTATTACACGTGAAAATGTCGAATTACCTTCAGGAACCATTGAAGGTACATCGACACAGCTTACCATCAGGACCCTGGGGCTTATGACTACCCCAAAAGAATTTAATGATCTCATTATTAAACAATCAGGTGATCAGATAGTTCGATTCATAGATATTGGAAGGGCTGAACTGGGACCAGAAGATATTAGGGGAATTCTTAAGAAAGATGGTGTCCCTATGGTCATGATTGCTGTTATTCCCCAACCCGGATCAAATCAAATAGATATTGTCGATGAAGTTTACAAACGGTTAGATTTTATACGGAAAGATCTTCCCGATGATGTTAAGGTCAAAGTCGATTATGATAATACTGAATATATCCGCTCCTCCATTAAGGAAGTAAAGAACACTATTTATATTGCATTTCTCCTTGTAGTAATAATAATTTACTTTTTCCTGCGAAGCTGGAGGGCGACTATTATTCCCATACTGGTAATACCGGTTTCGCTTATAGGTTCATTTTTTATTATGTATCTCGCAGGTTATTCCATAAATGTCCTAACCCTGCTTGCAATTGTTCTTTCAATAGGAATTGTGGTTGATGATGCCATCGTAGTAATGGAGAATATTTATGTTAAGGTTGAATCAGGGATGGATCCTGTGGAAGCTGGACTAAAGGGTTCGAAGGAGATTTATTTTGCAATTATTGCCACCACAATTACCCTGGTTTCAGTTTTCTTCCCTATTGTATTTTTACAAGGTATAACAGGACGTCTGTTCAGGGAATTCAGTATTGTGATGGCAGGAGCTGTATCTATTTCAGCATTTCTGGCTTTATCACTTACCCCTATGGTTTCAACAAAATTTCTGAGACACGAGAAAAGGCACAGCTGGTTTTACAGAAAAACCGACCACTTCTTTGAAAGCATGAACAAATGGTATAAAAACGCACTTGAGAAATTCCTTAAGCACAGGCAGTATGCATTGGCAATACTTTTTGTTGCATTAGTCTTAATAATAATCCTCTGGAAGACCATCCCATCTGAAATGGCCCCTTTGGAAGACAGGTCACAGATCACTATCAATGCAACTGCAAATGAAGGAGCAACATATGAATATATGCTGGCTTATGCTGATGATATTTCCAAACTGGTTGAGGAAAAGGTTCCTGAACGTATCAGTAATACAACTATGGTAAGAGGAGGAAGTAACGCAAATGTCAGAATTATGCTTGTGAAACCTAATCATAGAAAACGGACTCAACAGGAAATAGCTGATCAATTATCGGTCGATCTGAGAAAAAAGACAAAAGCCAGAGCATTTGTAATGCAGCAATCGACCTTTGGCGGAAGGCGTGCCGGTATGCCAGTGCAATATGTTCTGCAGGCAACTTCGATAGATAAACTCAGGGAGATTCTTCCTTCTTTTATGAACAAGGTTTCAGAGAGCGACATTTTGCAGATGGCTGATGTAAATCTGAAATTTACAAAACCAGAACTCAGGATCCACATAAACCGTGAAAAGGCAACTTTGCTTGGAGTCTCGACACAGAATCTCGGGCAGACACTCCAGCTTGCACTCAGCGGCCAGCGTTTCGGTTACTTTTTCATGAACGGTAAACAGTATCAGATACTAGGCGATCTTGCCCGTGAGGACCGTAATAAACCTCTGGATCTTAAATCATTATATGTCCGAAATAATACAGGACAGATGATACAATTCGATAACCTTGTGACACTTTCAGAAGAGACTGCTCCTCCCCAACTCTACCGTTATAACAGGTTCGTAGCAGCTACTGTATCAGCCGGTTTGGCAAAAGGTAAAACTATAAGTGAAGGCCTTGCTGAGATGGACAGGATCGCCAAAGAAGTTCTTGATGAATCCTTCAGAACAGCTCTTGCAGGTGATTCAAAAGATTTCCGTGAAAGTTCATCAAGTCTGATGTTCGCATTTATGCTTGCGCTGATTTTAATTTTTCTTGTCCTTGCGGCCCAGTTTGAAAGTTTTAAAGACCCGCTGATAGTGATGATGACGGTACCTCTTGCTTTGACCGGGGCCCTTATTTTTATGTGGTATTTTAATATTACAATGAACATATTCAGTCAGATTGGAATTATCATGCTGATAGGTCTGGTTTCGAAAAACGGCATACTAATTGTTGAATTCGCCAATCAAAGGAAAACTGCAGGTCTTTCAAAGATAGAAGCAATTAAATATGCAGCGGCATCACGTTTCCGTCCAATACTGATGACAAGCATGGCAACAATTTTAGGCATTTCGCCATTGGCCCTGGGATTTGGCGAGGGTGCACAGAGCCGTGTTTCGATGGGTATTGCTGTTGTGGGCGGAATGTTCTTCTCAACATTTCTGACACTTTTTATTGTACCTGCTATTTATACATTTATTTCAAGTGAAACAAAAAAGAGTGCTGATGAAAAGAAGGTTTCTGTCT
>JBGPAO010000317.1:0-4685 GCA_041480755.1 Bacteroidia bacterium | reverse complement strand
TTCTAAATCGTTCATAAGACACAGATATCTCGTTAAAAAAAATTTTAAACGGATTGATCATTAAATTCGACTTCCTGATTGTATCCTTTACATTAACTGAGACAGGAAATGTTGTCAGCTTCACGGGGAAATGATTAAAAGAACCAGTCTGACCAGCCATCGAGACAGGGTCCAGCATCAGAAGAAGAAAGGTAAGACCGAAAACACGGTGCATTCTCATTGAAATATGTCGTAATTTAATTATTTTGCAGAGAAAAATAAATCAATTCCATCGAAAAATGGACAGGCGAAGATTTTTATTAAATATCAGTTTATCATCTGCTGCACTGATGACTTCACAAAGTATATTTAAAAATCTGTTGTCAGGTAAAAGTCCTTTATCCTGGAATGGTATTACCAGGCAGGATTTTTATGTTGGAACATATGGTACTGGACAGGACGGTGGTATTTATTTCTGCCGGCTTGATTTGAAGTCCGGAGAAATTATTCTGCGGACAGAGAATAAAGGAATTGACAATCCTTCCTTTCTTACAATTGATTCGTCGAATCGGTTTCTTTTTGCAGTAAACGAAGTCAATAAATCAGAAGGCTATTCCAGAGGAGCAGTAAGTTCATTTGCAATTGACCGGGACAATGGCAGTTTAAAATTAATTAATAAGCAGCCAACCCTGGGAGCGTCGCCGTGCTATATCTGTACGGACCCTGCAGATAAATTTTTATTGGTTACGAATTATACCGGAGGCAGCATAATTGTGTTTCCAATTCTGGATAGTGGTAATATTGGAAGAAATATGGATTTTATCCAGAATAAGGGCCACAGCGTGGATTCAGACAGGCAGGCAAGTCCTCATCCCCATTCAATTGTTCTTTCTCCTGATAACCGTTATGCCTACGTCCCTGATCTCGGACTTGACAGAATCCTGATTTTCCGGTTTGCCTATGAAACGAGTGATCTTTTACCAAATCCTGCTATATATGCTTCCCTTAAGGAAGGTGCTGGTCCCAGGCATTTCACATTTCATCCAAACCTCAAATTTGCCTACGTGATAAATGAACTGAATTCAACAATAACAGTATTTCGTTATAAATCTGTAAATGGAAAGCTTATTGAAATACAGACTATTACCACCCTTCCTGATACATTTGATGGTGTAAATTATTGTGCCGATATCCATATACATCCAGATGGCAGATTTTTATATGGATCGAACAGAGGGCATAACAGTATTGCAGTTTATACAATTGATCAGTCAGATGGCAAACTTAAACCGAATGGTTTTATATCCACCCGGGGCGATTTCCCGCGTAATTTTGCCATAGATCCTACGGGGCAATATCTACTTGCCGCAAATCAGCGCAGTAATAATATCGTTTCTTTCCGGATAAATAATGAAACCGGTGATCTGACTCCAACCGGGTCTTCCATAGAAATACTTCAACCGGTTTGTATCAGGTTCATGAACTGAGGTTAAAAATCAACTATTTATAGATTAACTGCATCATCCAGGCAGGATTGCTCATCAATCATATCCTGCAAGGTTACCGACTTAAAATAATTTATAATCTTATTATTTACGTGTCCCCAGAATCCCCTGGCGGCGCACCGTTCATTTCGGTCACATGTAATATTAGGAGACAGGCAATCTATTACACAAATGCCGGATTCAAAAGAGTTATGAATGTCCAGCATTGTAATTTCATCAGGAGGACGGGTAAGTACATAACCGCTTTTTCGACCTTTCACATTCGAAATTAATCCGGATGTTTTTAATGCATGTATAATATGGTCAAGATACTTCACAGAAATCTCTTGCTTTTCAGCTATCTGTTTCTGGAAAACACCTTTGCCTGAGGTATCCATGCCAATTTCAATCATCGACCTGATACCGTATCTTGTCCTGGTTGAAAATTTCAATTCGTATTTTGTTAATACTAAATCCCAATTAAACAACAATAAAATTAAAAGAAAAATTTATTATTACCTCATCCTTGACCTTAACCAATCCCATGAATTTAACCGGCGGCTTTAGTCGAAAATCGGCAAGATTGATGGTCGCTACTCCGGATATTTTTACGTTCGAATCCTCGCAGCTAATAACGGAACAGGAGATGGATTGAACATTTTTAACATCTGCTATTGTGATAGCAACATCAAGATCCACCGCTTGTTTATATGGTAAAATATTTTTGATCTGTGATGGATCTATTTCTATTTTGATATATGGAAATTCATAACCTTTTAAAAGTTTCTGAAAATCATTATACATCATTGAGTTACTACACTCAAATTCATTGATTGGTATCTGAGTTTCAATCGTCTGTCCAGGGATTTGAGGATGCTTCAGGAGAACATTGTCAGAATTCTGATCATCCCTTTTATTATCATACTTGCATTCAAAACAGTTGATATTGGTTTCTCCAGTGATATATACATAATTGGCAGGGTATTCGTTGTTGCTTGTCATAACTGTCCAATCCTGCGATGCACAGGTCACAGGGATAAATGCAAGAAGGAATGGATACAGCCTTTTTTTCATCATAGTTCTTTTATCCTCAGAACGAAATACCAGCCTCTACCATGATCCCATTAAAACCGGCATCTGCTGACCTGTATAATCCAAAGTCTTTGTAGTTCTGGTTAACATATTCTACTTTGGCTATTATATTTTTCGTTATACTCCAGCCTGCTGTGACCTGATATCTGTTAACTGATTCATCAGCCTGGTTTGACACCAGATTATAGCGGGCACCTCCATAAAACTGTTCTTCTTTTCCAAAGCGATATAATCCCTCTACTGCAATCTGCTGAAAAGTGAATTCAGCACCGGAGAGTACTGTCCCGCTGTTATGTTCGTATGTACCAAACAATTCAAAGCCATGAAATTTCCCGAACAGGTTGGCCATTATGGCATTATTCCTGTCTGTTAATCCTGGTCCCCAGTTACCTGAAGTATGTCCTGATGCAGGATCTACATCTGAAGAACTGTTTGTCCTGGGTTTCATCACCAGGTAGTAACGTGAACCGGTGCGATCACCATAATAAAGAGAACCAAAATGATGATTGAAACAGTGGAATCCGGAAACAGTTGCCCTGAGCCTTAAGTTGTCTGTTATCTGGTTGTCATATCCAGCTTTCCAGTGAAGAGCAATTTCATTAAACATATTATATTCAGAATATACAGTGCTGGTGGTATTGTACCCTGACAGGGCAGGCTTTAGTGAACCGGAGTTTATCCCTCCCATAACGAGGAAACCACTCTGACGTACCAGTATTTCCAGTCCGAATGCAGTAGTGAAAGCATCCATAATATAATTCCCGACAAATGGATTCCTGATAATGTTGCCATTATCAGATCTGCGGAAATGGGCATCTCCATAATTCAATTCCATAACTCCGATCTTTAAAGTAGTGGCTTTCATTACTTTATCTATAAAGTCAGAATGAATAAAAGGCAATTCATCCATTAAAAGATAGCCGCCTTTCACCCATGCTTCATTATGATGACGGGATGATAAGTAAGTTTCCAGGTTTACTTTTATGCCCCTAGCCAGATCGGCTTCAACAATAAAATTTGCAGTTGGCAGGTTTATCCCTGAGCCAAGTGGAATAAGAGTAACAGAATCTGAATAATGGTTAAGAGCCTGAAACTGCATTGCAAAATCAGCTCCGATCCTGACTTTCAAGTTTTCAAAAGTGCTTCCATCCAGTTTTTTCTCTTCAAAATTCTGGCTAAAACCCATTGTAAATATTGAAATTACCAATCCAGAAAACAATAACTTTTTCATAGTCTCATTTTTTTATATTTTATTTAGCATCTGATTTATTTCCCATTCTAATGGCTATTACCTATTCCTGCTTTCAGTTCCGATATTTGTCCGGAAGTATTACCTCTTTCAAGTTCAAGTGAATAGACAATTGAAATCTCATCTCCTGTCTTTAATGTCCCCAACATTGCCGTTGGAGGCTCTATTTTAAATTCAGACATTTTCAGATCTACTTTGCCTTCCACAATCATCTTTCCGTTTTCAAGTAAATTCCCCTGGAAAGGAACTTTGATTTCTTTCGTTTGCCCTGCAAGAGAAAGAAACCCCGTTGCGGTCCCACTAAATTCATTTTCTATCATTGAAAGAAAATGAAAAAATACTTTCCCATTTATCATTCTGAAAATAATGTTTGAAAATTCTTCCGCTTTTAACGCTTCATGAGTCTTTTTATCCATAATATTATAATCACTCACAATGCTGTTTGTAATGCATGAAAACCATGTATCCTGCATACCACGAATATTTTCCCCTTCAGTTATCAGGGCCACGGAACAATTAATATCCTTAACCTCCATCTGCCAGTCATGAAGGGTTGATGTTCCCAGAATAGTCATTTTACTGTTTTCCGGATTAAGTATATAACTGGTCTGAGACATTGTCTCTGCAGAAATGATCAAAAACAGAGACAGATAAATGCTTATTTTTCTAATACTAATTTTTATCATAATTATAATTAATATTTAACTTATGCTACTAATCCTATCGAAATGATAGGATATGATAGCAAAAAAGAGCATCTCCCGTCAATCGGGGGGAGAACGGTTTTATGCTAGAGGTAGATCCTCCCCGACGTCCTCAGTTCGTCCAACCCTACCCCGCCCGGAACCCAAAAGGGGCTTTGCAGGCCGGGATCAAACCGT
>JBGPAO010000316.1:0-4702 GCA_041480755.1 Bacteroidia bacterium | reverse complement strand
TCATTTCAGTTTATGCGATGACCTTGTAGCGCTTTATATAACAAATCCCGAATTATTCGACATAAATACAATGATTAATAAGGTAAATGTCAGGTATAACCAGGATTATAATATACAGGCAGTGAAAGAAGCTTATGGTGATATGATCAAAGGCACTTATGTTTCGGAACATAATGTTGTGTTCAACAGGTTTCCTGATCAACCCGACATGTTCAATTATGATGTGCGTCCAATCATGGATTCTGCAATTGCGCGTTACGGATACGAGGAATGGAAAGCCAATGTAATGACCGACGAGTTTCACGGACACCTGGGAGTATTTTCAATTGTTGGCGCAAAAATGGGTATAAAAGCACGCGAAATATTTGGAGTTGGCCCGGATATGCTTGAAGTAATATCGTACGCCGGGAGCAGGCCACCCTACAGCTGTATGAATGACGGGATACAGGTAAGCACAGGTGCAACATTGGGAATGGGAACCATACACCTGGCTTCCGATAGTATAATCATGCCTTCAGCTGTTTTTAAATATCAAAACCGTTCAATCCGGATAAGCCTGAAAAATGAGTATCTCGAACAGGTCGATGCGGATATCAATGAAGGGATAATAAAATTCGGATTAATGGATGATGGCTATTGGAAGCTTATCCGCCATAATGCATTGAAATACTGGGTTGAATGGGACAGAGACAAGATCTTTGATATAGTTGAAATACATTAGAAATACCTGTTTCTCACCCAATCGTATTACTCCTTATCAAACTTCAGATTAATGCCGCCGAAAACAGTTGCTCCCGGCATCGGATATCCTTTATTGATCTGATACTCCTGGTCGAGCAGGTTATCTCCAACAATAAATATATTGATGTATTTGTTGATCCTGTAACCAATCCTTGCTCCCAGGAGATTATAACCTTTTTCCACGATGCTGGAATTGCCGGTGCCATCCTGATTATACAGGTTAAAAATATTCTGAAGTTTCAGGTTGAACTGAAATTTTTTATATGTATAGGCGCCTGAAATATAAAGATTGTGTTCGGGTGTTGCAGGCAAAGGTGTTTTCATATTAATATAACTATAATTAGTATGTATCGTTAAACCTTCAATGGGCTGATACTTTAATGAAAATTCAATGCCCTTGTTATTGAATGTGCCAGTGTTTTTATATAGTGGCGGTGGCGGTGCAACTGGCGGGATAAGTACAATCAGGTTATCGCCTCTGCTTAAATAGAGAACAAATTCTGTTGTCATTTTTTGTTTAAGCCACTTTTGTGACCATACTACTTCATAGTTCATAACCCTTTCCGGCAGTAATTCCTCATTCGCAGGCGGGAACAGGTATAATTCACGAATGGATGGCGGTCGATAGCCCTTTGATACAGAAGCCTTTAATGATGCATTAGATAGAATGTTCCAGACCAGGCCAGCCTGAGGGATCCATTCATTTCCATAAGTTTTATTCAGATCATAACGGATACCGGCATTCAGGATCAGATTTGATAAAATATTTTGCTGAACAAATGCATATACAGCATTGTCCGTCATATCAATCCAACGATTGCTGACATCAGAAATAACATACTGTGGCGGCATTATCACATTACCTTCATCATCCCTTATTACGGTTGTGATCGGGCTTCCTTTACCTCCATATCTCATATAATCATATCCGGCTGTAAGAGTGTTTCCCTTAAATAATTTTAAGCCCTGATAGATCATCATTCCATACATTTCATCATTTGAATGCCATCCATCTGTGATATCATGATCCCCGAAATTGTAATATAATTTAAGCGCTCCCTCAATTCTGGAATAGTTATTTTCCAGAGAGAAGGCTGTTTTTCCTCTTAAAATATCAATTCTTTCTCCTACTGAACCACCTACCGGGCCAGGATCCTGTGTTTTAAAAGCGGCAGTATTGAAATCGGCATATAATTTCAGGTGCGAATTAAACT
This sequence comes from Bacteroidia bacterium, assembly GCA_041480755.1. Lineage (GTDB taxonomy): Bacteria > Bacteroidota > Bacteroidia > Bacteroidales > SM23-62 > LJUQ01. Next base: position 2,747 of record JBGPAO010000316.1, on the reverse strand, counting down.
CATAACCAGCCTTGATATATCCGTTCATGATCTTAAAATCGGAGCTATCCCTGTGACCATTTGTACGGTCATGATTGAAACTGGCAAAGACGCTAAATCCTTTTTTCCTGAATCCTGCAGTTGCCATATATTTCTGTGTATTATATGATCCATACATCAACCGTCCGCTTGCATTAAAGCCATCATTCTTCTGCTTGCGGGTAATAATGTTGATGACACCACCGAAAGCATTTGAACCATAGAGTATGGAGCCTGGACCCCGAATGACTTCTACTCTCTCAGCATCTGAGGTCACATAGGAATCCGGTAAAGGATGCCCCATCATTCCCATGAACTGTGGACTGCCGTCAATCAGGATCAGTACCTGCGTGGTCGGATTTCCTCCAAGTCCTCGCATATTAATCTGCCCGGCTGATCCGGTTGAAACTCCAAAACCAGTAACACCCCTTTCTGTTACAAATAATCCAGGTATCTGCTCACTAAGCGCAGGTAATAAGGCTGATTCAGTGGATTCTTCCAATTGTTCTTTCGTCATTACTGATACGGTCATAGGTATATTTTTGCGTGCTACCTCAACTTTACTTCCTGTGACAACAACTTCATCTATTTCTATTGTATCAGTTGTAATAGACTGACAAAATAATGTGAGAGGAAAAAGTATCCAGAATCCAAAAGATATTAAGTTCTTCACATCGTGTTACCTTTATTAGAAAAGTAACACAATAATATATAATAATTTCATAACTCGCAAGATTTTCAAATAGGCAAAAAAATAATTAATATTGAATATAAATGGATTAAGCATTAAGGTAATGAACAAACGTTACAGTTTTTATCTGACTATTTTATTAATAGGTACTTTCAAATTAAGTGTACTTGCCCAGGAACTTCTGAAAGAAGAAGCGCTGAAAGCATATCAATACCTGAATGAGGTTCGCCAGAATCCATCGGCTTTCAGTAATGAAATCGGAGTTGATCTCAGCTATGTCGAGGCGCTGCCAAGACTGGTATGGAGTAATGAACTGGCCCAGGCAGCTGAGAAAAAAGCACTGGATATGGCTTCGCGGGATTATTTTGATCATGTTGATCCGGATGGATATGGGATGAATTACTGGATTGTAAAAGCCGGTTATAAATTACCTGATGAATGGTTAAAGAAAAAATCCTATAATAATTTCGAATCTCTCCAGGCCGGCTTATCTTCAGGAGTTGAGGCAATAAAAAACCTGATACTTGACGAAGGAACAAATCCTCCCGGACATCGCAATCATCTACTCGGGATATTACCATTCTGGAGCAATTGCACAGATGTTGGAATTGGTATGGCGCGGGATCCGGATTCAGAATACGAATATTATACATGTGTGCTGGTAGCGAAGCATAACTACTAGCATAGAGCAGAGAGCTAAGGGCAGAGAGCTAAGAATATCAATATATATATTAATAGAGACTTTTCATGAAGAATCTGAAGCTTCTGGTTCGAGTTATTATCGGATTTTCCATTCTCTCTTTTCTTGCTTTTATTTTATTTCTTGTTTTTGATAAAACTTCCTTAACCGGGCCTGCACTGACGGTTTTTTTTGTTTTTCTGGCAATTGGATTCCAGTTCTCTGAAAAACTTCGGAAATATGCCTATACCATATGGATATTTGCCGCAGTGACAGTTTCAATGACTTACCCGCAACTTTTCAGGCAGGTCGGTAATTTTGATCTGAAAAAATTAATTATTCCTCTTCTCCAGATAATTATGTTTGGAATGGGCTCACAGCTTAGCCTGAAAAGTTTTGGTGATGTAATGAGGATGCCTGCAGGTGTCATTGTCGGAATTGTTTGCCAGTTTACAATTATGCCTTTTGTTGGATTTTTCATTGCAAAGACTTTCGGATTCCCTCCTGAAGTTGCAGCCGGTATTATTCTTATTGGCTCTGCTCCAAGCGGACTGGCATCCAATGTTATGTCATTCATTGCCGGGGCAAATCTCGCTCTGTCTGTCACCCTCACAACATTTACAACACTCCTTGCACCCCTCATGACTCCGTTATTGATGAAACTCCTTGCAGGACAATTTGTTGCCGTCGATTTCTGGGATATGATGCTGGATATTATCAATATGGTAATCCTCCCTATTGTAGCCGGACTGATGTTCCATGCGATAGGCTATGGAAGCTCAACGAAAAGAAGTATTATTATTCAGGGCATTGTCTATATTTTAATAATAGGATTAAGAAACCTGATCAGCTATTACACTCAGGACGAAACCCTGCAGATAACCATGCTTCAGTTTTTGAAGGATTTCAGCTGGTTCTTCATTCTGCCTGTAGCCGGGGCTCTTCTTTTTAAATACCTCTTAAAGGGAAAGAAAGAATGGTTGGACAAAGCCCTGGCGCTCCTTTCAATGCTGGGTATCGGACTGATTATTACTATTATTACTGCTGCGGGACGCGATAGTCTATTATCCATTGGTTTATTGCTAATCCTGGCATGCCTGATACACAACCTTACCGGGTATTTTCTTGGATACTGGTTTTGCAGGTTGATACGAATGGATGAACAATCCTGTCGTACAATTTCCCTGGAGGTTGGTATGCAAAATGGCGGGCTTGCAAGCGGAATAGCTCTTGAAATGGGTAAAGTTGCGACAGTCGGGCTTGCACCTGCAGTTTTCGGTCCATTGATGAATATAACAGGTTCATCTCTGGCAACATGGTGGAGAGGGAAGAGAGCGAGGGGGCGAGGGGGTGAGGGGG
>JBGPAO010000315.1:0-4716 GCA_041480755.1 Bacteroidia bacterium | reverse complement strand
GTTGCAATATCCATTTGATCTCCGCTTCCTGTAGTAAAACCAGTTACATAAGAATTGCCGTCAGCATCAACTAATATTGAAGATGGACCATCATCAGAGTTTCCTGTTCCATTGTATATGGAAACCCACTGTTGAATACCCGCAGAATTATATTTAATCGTTGCAAAATCTGTCCCGCATACACCAGTAACAATAACATTCCCGGAACTATCAACTGCTAATGAAGTTGCCACGGATCCATTATAATATTGAGCCCATTCCTGACCACCTGCAGCATTGTATTTAATTGTTACATAGTTCGGTCCCCCTGCTACATAAACATTTCCCGTCTTATCAATTGCCAATGCATTTGCATAATCAAAACTGCTTGCCGATCCATTAAATCTGTTAATCCATTGTTCAACACCTTCAGAGTTGTATTTAATAGTCAGGATACCCTGGTTCACTGCTGGTGATGTTATTGTATTGTAGCCTGTAATATACACATTCCCTGCATCATCTGTTTTAATTGCAACAGCCTCGGACCACCTGGGTTCATCATGTAACCGGACCCAGGTCTCATCTCCTTCAGAATTATATTTAATGGTTACATAATAATTACCTGAACTATTCCTGCAGGTACCTGTAACATAGATATACCCTTCATTATCAACCGCTATTGAATGCGCTTCATCAGCATAAGTTTGTGTTGTAAGACCATACCTGGCAACCCATTGTTCAATCCCCTCTGAATTGTATTTAATTGTTGCATAATCAGAACCTGATCCAATTCCATTACTCCAACCTGTAACATAAACATTTCCCTGATTATCTATTGCCAGTGAACGTGACCAATCTTCCTTGTTTCCCGGGCCATTGTACCTGGCAGTCCATTGCTCAACGCCCTCCGAATTATATTTAATAGTTGCATAATCATAACCGGATTCAATTCCTTCACTATAACCAGTAACATAAACATTCCCTTGTTTATCAACTGCAATGGAATTAGCCCATTCTTGTTTATTCGCGGGTCCATTGTATGTGGTAACCCACTGTCGGGTAACCTGTGCATTTGCTGAGAATGAACACAGTATTAAAAATAAAGATGAAACTATTTTCATACTATTGTTTTTAGTGAAAGCCGAATAAATAATGTATTCTAATAAAGAGTATCCGGTTTTATTACATAGAATATAAATTTAGTATTTAAAAAAATCTGAAACAAGGAATCTTTTAATGTTCCACCTGCCACCTTTAGATAGTCAGCCTGAGTCCTCTGGATTTTGCCTGTTATAAATTTGTATATTTGTAAAATATACTTTACATTTGGACTATTAATATGTAAAATATGATTACATGATAAACAGGTCTTTTTGGTTAAGGAAATTGGATGATGGCTGGAAAAAAAGACCATTGGTTTGGTTGTCCGGGGTACGCCGAAGTGGCAAAACCACTCTATGCAAGATGATCCCTGATGCCGTGTTCATGAATTGCGACTTGCCCTCGGTAGGCCGTCAACTTGAAAATCCTGAATATTTTTTTAATAACCAGCCTGTTGGGACAACTGTCATATTTGATGAAATTCACAGGTTACAGGATCCAAGTATGATCCTGAAAATTGGAACTGATGAATTTCACCATCTTAAAATACTGGCAACCGGCTCATCCACACTCGAGGCGACAAAAAAATTCCGTGACTCATTAACCGGGAGGAAAACACAACTCTTTTTACCTCCGGTTTTGTGGAATGAATGTTTAAATGATTTTGGCATTCCGGACCTGGATAAGAGACTACTGAATGGCGGATTGCCCGAATTCCTGTTATCAGAAGAAAAAAAAGGGGAGTTATATTCAGAATGGATAGACAGTTATTATGCCAGGGATATACAGGAACTGTTCAATGTGAGAAACAGGACGGGATTCCTGAAACTAATGCATTTGCTGTTTATGCAAAGCGGTGGAATACTTGAAATTACTAAGCTGGCAAAAGAAAGCGGTTTAAGCAGACCAACGGTAATGGCACATATTGAAGCAATGTCGGTGGCTCATGCAATAACTTTAATACCACCATTCTTTGGTGGAGGTAGAAAGGAAATTGTGAAACGACCCAAAGTTTATTCTTTTGACACAGGATTTGTTACCCATGTTAAGGGTTGGACAGAGATAAGGGAAAGTGACCGGGGTCTTCTATGGGAACATCTTGTGCTTGATATGTTACGCATAGCTTACGTTTCTGTGTATTACTGGACAGATAAAGCTAAAAATGAAATCGATTTCATTGTCAGAGGGCATGGAGGGGAATTGCATACAATTGAATGTAAAATAAATCCGGACAAATACTCCCCTGGTGCAGTTATGAAATTCAGAGAATATTATCCCAAAGGCAGAAATTTTTGCTTTTGTCCACATATAAAAAAACCTTACAGGTTAAGTTTCGGGGATATAGAGATAAATTTTCAATCGGTTCCACAGAGCGGTAGTGAAGCCTGAGAAAACAGAGTGAAATTGTGAGTTAATAAAATTTCTTCATGTCAATTGATTAATATTTCATAACTTTAATCAATCAGGATCTTAAACCAATAATATTTTCTATCTCTTTGATTCTAAATCCATTAAGCAATTTGAATTTTTAAAATCTAAACCGGTTCCCATGAAAACTTTAATCGAGTTATTGGAAAGCAGTGCACAGAAGTATGCGAATAATCCCTATCTCCTTGAAAAGAAAACCGACAGGTATGAAGCTACCACTTATAAAGAAACTAAAGATCAGGTTTATAAGGTGGCTGCAGGGCTGTTGGCTTTGGGAATCAGGAAAGGTGACAGGATTGCACTGATCTCCGAAGGACGGACCGATTGGGTAATAAGCGAACTTGGCATACTATATACCGGGGCTGTCAATGTCCCCCTGTCTATATTAATAAAGGAAAGCGCTGAACTGAAATTCAGGCTTGAACATTCAGAAACAAGATGGATTATCATCTCTGGTAGCCAAGTCGATAAAATAAAATCTTTCAGAAAAGAGCTTAAAAATATTGAAAAAGTAATTTTTCTTGATCCCCAGGAGAGTTATGAAAAGGATGAAATTTTTATGGGCGATGTAAAGAAAATGGGAGAAGAGTACCTAAGCAAAAATTTGGATAAGTTTCTTGAAATAATGCGTTCAATTGGTCCGGATGATTATGCCAATATTTGCTATACCTCCGGAACAACTGCTGATCCCAAGGGGATAATTCTGACACACAGGAATTATACTGCTAATATTGAACAGGCACTTACTCTAATGGATGTGCCAGAATGGTGGACCACCCTCCTCATTATTCCCTGGGATCATTCTTTTGGCCATACTGTGGGGATTTATATTATGATGGCTACAGGAGCAAGCCTGGCTGCAGTGCAGGGTAAATCCTACCTTGACAGTTTAAAAAATATTGGGGGAAACATTAAGGAGATCAGGCCGGTATTCGAGCTGAGTGCTCCAGCCCTGGCCAAAAGTCTTCGAAAAGGTATTGAAAAGGGAATACGGGATAAGGGTGCATCTATTGAAAAGCTTTTTAACCATGCATTGAAGATCGCTTACCGGTACAATGGCATCGGATGGGACAGGGGAAAAGGATTTAAAATATTCCTTAAACCCTTGTACAAACTCTATGATGTTATTGTGTTCAAGAAAATAAGGGCCAGCTTTGGAGGAAGGCTTAAATTTTTCTTTGGAGGGGCGGCCTTGCTGGATATAGAACTTCAGCGATTCTTCTATGCAATAGGCATACCAATGTTGCAGGGTTACGGATTATCGGAGACCTCTCCGGTAATCTCAGGTAATACAGAATTTAGACATAAACTTGGGTCATCCGGGCATTTAGTTAAAAATCTCGACCTTAAGATCTGTGATGAAAAAGGTAATGAATTGGCGGTTGGCAGTAAAGGTGAAATAGTGGTACGCGGTGAAAATGTTATGAAGGGATACTGGAAAAACGAAAAAGCTACCAGAGAGGCTATACGCAACGGCTGGCTGCACACTGGAGATATGGGATACATGGACAGCGATGGTTTCCTTTATGTCCTTGGCCGTTTCAAAAGCCTGCTCATAGCTGACGATGGAGAAAAATACAGTCCTGAAGGAATTGAAGAAACTATAACAGACAGATCAAAGTATATTGACCAGTTCATGCTATACAATAACCAGAATAAATATACAACCGCAGTTCTGGTCCCAAATAAGGAAGCATTATTAGGCTGGGCAAAAAATAAGAATATCAATCTTTCAGACATCAAAGGGCAGGAAGCAGTTTTGCTTGAGATTGAGTCGGTGATCAACCAGTATAAGCAGGGTGGAGTATATAGTGACCTGTTTCCAACCAGGTGGCTGCCTGCTGCTATTGCAATCCTTGATGAACCATTCAGCCAGGATAATGCACTAATGAACAGCTTAGGAAAAATGGTCAGAGCCAAGATTGTTGAATACCATAAGGACAGAATAAACTACCTGTACACTCCTGAAGGGAAAAATATTGTGAATCCCAGGAATATTGAAACAATTAAAAAGGTCCTGGATATTAAATAATTTGTTTATCTGATTGTTATCGGATAAGTCAGTTTTAAATATCCGATATATTTGTTCTGAAACTCGCCATTTAAGTCCAGATACTCTATATGATTGACTATGAAATAAAGATTCCCAAAAGGAGGCTTAAACCTCCATCCGAAAAGACCATAGATATAAAGCTTGTTATTTGAAGT
>JBGPAO010000314.1:0-4737 GCA_041480755.1 Bacteroidia bacterium | reverse complement strand
TTTTATCAGGATTAATACTGGCCAAGGAAGAGAAAAATAACGATTTGATAAACGAAGAAAGCTTTAATGAATTAAAGAGAAGAATAAAGTCAATACTGACAGATGTAGGAATTGATAAAAATCCCACTCTTCATGACAGGATCATGGAACGATTAGTATTGCTGGATGAAGATGATATGCATCTTTTATACTCATTTACCAATAAATACCAGGAAAAGTATAAAAAATGATATTCCAGTGTATTAATAACACTGCAGGCCAGATCTGGGTTTATGCTGACAGGTAAATTTTTCTAGTCCTTTATTAATTCTGATTTTGACTTGAAAATACTACCGAATAGACCTGATCGGGGAACTATAAAATAAGAATCCGGATTCTGGCTGGAATTCATAATGAATTCATTTTCTCCTCTCCTGTAGGCTTTTATAATAACAGGAGACATATTTATCCCATTAATCGTCAATTGATAATCCGGCCCGATCACAGGAGTAAAACTATCGGTGAATGCTGAATTTGATTTTCGTGACAATGTATTCAGATACGAAGCCATAGATGCACTGTCAGCATTTATTCCCTCAATGATCCAAATAGTGTCTGATTTCATCGCGACGAATCCGGAATCGGCAGGATATTCAAATGTCAGCAAATTAACACTGTTCTTGTCAGTGTTCAAGAATGTCTGATCTCTCCAGTTTTTGAAGGTCTGGTTAAAGCTCATGGCAAGAAAACCATTTATAACGTAGACATCAGTACCTTCATATAGCCTGATGTATGTGCGCCCGGTACCAGAACTCCCCCTGTAACCGCTATATCCCGATGGCGATGGCTGATAGTCAAACCTGCCTACCACCAGATCAAGAACTGTTTTTTTCCCTTCTTTCATGATAACTCTGGTTCCAAGTGAATCGGTAACACCAAAATCACCCCATTTTTCTTTATTCCTGGTGACAATACTTTCAGGCCTGAGGGCTATCAGCTCGGAAAACATATTATCAACGTTATTTTGATCCGCAAATGCAGTAATATCTCCTCTGGTTACCTGCCATTTGTAACCGGAACGTGAGAAGGAAATTTCAGTGCCATTTTCAGCAGATGGGTACAGAAGTATTGTATTGACAAGCGAACTGTCAATCCGGACAATATCTGTCTTTAAATTTCCTGCAGACCTTTTTTGCTTTACTGCACGGGCTAAAAAGAATAATCCCGTCAGAATCACTAAAACAATAAGCAAAATTTTATTATTGAATTTCGAAGCCATTGTATTTAATTGAGTTTTAGTTTTCAGAATTATCCACTACCGAAAAACTTGGTTAAATCTTTTAAGTATTAATATTATAATGACCGGTAACATAATCATAATCAGTTATACAATCATGACCAGTTTTCTTCCATCCTGGTTACTCTCTGATTGCGTTTTATCTGGAACCGTACAACACCATAAATAAGAACAAGAAGGATCGGCAGGAGAAAATTGAACCACTTTAGGAATGAACGCTTTGAATCATCCATATCCTTTATCGGCCGGGAGGTAATACCCTTTGTCCGAAGTGTTATCAATCCGGTATCATCTGAAAGCCAGTCTATACTGTTAACCATCAGGTTGACATTATCCTCCTGCAACTGCTGCTGCTGTCCCCTGGGACCATTAACCGGGAAATCACCGTCAGCAATCACCACCATCTTTGAAGGCATGTCGGTTCCCATCTTACCTTCAATAGCAGCTCCCAGGACGAGGTTCTTCATTGGAAAATCAAACTCTGTCCATTCTTTCTGGTAATTAAAATATTGTGGAGCAGGCTGTATATTGGCCCTTTCAGATGTAAATAATAATGGAGTAAAAGTCAATCCTGAATCACCTGTAAAGTCAAGAGTACTTATAAATTGCATAATAACTGCTTCAAGCCCTTTTGTTATCGGATGATCTGAAAAATTATTAATGATTGGAATGTACGGCATTAATAATGATGACAGATGGATAGCATTTCCGATCTTCTGTTGCATTGTAACATTAACAGCATTGGCATCAATAACAAAATTTTCATTGACCCTTATGCCTTTTTTATTAAGCCACGATTCGAGTCCGGTATTAACAGCCACTCCGTAGGCTGACTGGAGATTGCCATTAACACGATTCAGAGCCACGAAAATTCTGCCTCCCCTGGCAATAAAATTATCGAGTTGTGCTAACTGATATTCAGGAAATGAGTCTTTAGGAGCAACAATAGCTATGGTTCTGAAACGTGAAGGAATAGTTGTGGAATCTGTCAGCGTTAATTCTTCAAAACTGTAAAGGATACTTAATTCCGTGTTAACCTGAATCATCTCATCAATTCCGGGTTCTCCGTGACCCTGAAGAAGTCCAACTGACGGCTTATCAGCAACAGATAATTTTTTTATTGCTGTTGAAAGAGCATATTCCATGGTGGCCCCGGGTTCAATTACAGGAATTATTTCTGTAGCATTCCCTATACTCAGAACTGCCCCCAGGTATGCCTTTTGCTGTTTCATCTGGTCTTTTTCACGCACATTTATCACGACAGGCTGGATGCCGGTTTGCATAGCCTGGGATTCTGTTTGTTCATCAACTGTAGGATCAATGAATTCATATACTACCTGTCCATTTGATATTTTCCCGTATTCAACAAGCAAATCCTCAAAATCCCGTCTGGTGGTAAGAAGCTGGGATGGAAGGTCCTTTGAAAAATATGCCTTTACAGTAACAGGTTCTTCAAGGTTTCTTAGAATATCCTTTGTTGCTTTACTGAGTGTGTACTGCTTTCCTTCCGAGAAATCCAACCGGAAATAGAACTGGTTAGCAATAATATTCAAAATGATCAGGATAGCAATGATCAGTAGTACAGTCAGATTTGATTTATCGGGTTTCATAATAATGAAGAGTTATCAGGTTACTTTGTTTCTTTTTGAAAGTGATATTTCTGCAAGGAATAAACCAAGAAATATCAGGGAAAGAAAATATATAATATCACTGCTGTCAACGACACCCCTGGAGATGCTTTCAAAATGCACTCTCATGCTCAGGGTATTGAATATCTGGCCGACTATTCCTCCGACACTTGCTGACAGAAGATCAAAGATCAGATGGAGGAAAATCCCTAAAAACATTGCAATCAGAAAAGCCACGATCTGGTTCTGGGTAATACTGCTTGCAAATAATCCGATGCTGATATATACTCCGCTCATCAGGACAAGTCCAAGATAACCACAGATAACTCCCCCGGCATCAATATTTCCGATACTTGCAACAGTTATTACATACGGGAGAGTAAAAGCCAGAGCAATAATAATCAATATCAATGTGGAAAGGAACTTCCCAATCACTATTTGCCGGTCAGTAATAGCTTTTGTCAGAAGCAGCTCAATAGTACCGGACCTTTTTTCTTCTGCTAAAAGGCGCATCGTTAATGCGGGTATAAAGAAAAATAATGTCCAGTACGCGATTGAGAAAAAGGTCCTAAGGCTGGCCTGTCCGACAAGAAATATATCGCTTCCGAAAAGCCAGGTAAAAAATCCGCTGATACCAAGGAAAACTACAAGCAGAATATAGGCAATCAGAGAGTCGAAAAAAGATTGCAGCTCTCGCCGTGTGATAATCCAGATCGTCTTCATTTCTATATTTTTAGTTTTATACTTCGTTAATTTCTATATTCTTCAAGCTTCTGGCCACTGGCTAATAGCTTCTGGCTGTTTAACTTCAATTAATTAGTCTACAGCCAGGAGCCAGTGGCCAGTTGACAGAAGCCAGCATCTAGTTCATTGTTAATTCCCTGAAAATATCTTCAAGCTTGGCTTCATGCGGGATCATTTCAGTAAGTACCCATTTATTTTTAACACATAAATTGAAAATTTCTCTCTTTGAACTGATATCAGGACGGCTGTGAATTTCAAAACGGTTCAACTGCCTGTCACTGAAATCTACCATTGCTACTGTAGTTAAATTTTGCAAGGAAGAAAAGATTGCATCAGCAAGGCCATCTTCAATTCTGACCATGAGTATCTCCTGACCTTTAGCCTGTTTTCGTAAATTTTCAGGTGTCCCGTCGGCCACTATTTTTCCACGGTTAATAATTAATATACGGTCACAGGTTGCTTCAACTTCAGGCAGGATATGAGAACAGAGAATAACAGTTTTTTCTTTTCCGAGCTCGCGTATAAGTTTCCTGATCTCGGCAATCTGGTTTGGATCCAATCCTGATGTCGGCTCATCCAGAATAAGTATTTCGGGATCATGTATCATAGCCTGGGCAAGACCGACTCTTTGCCTGTATCCCTTCGATAATTCACCGATTTTTTTATGTTTTTCAGAATTCAATCCGCAGACTCTCACCATTTCGATTATCCGATCAGTAATCTTTACTTTAGGTATTCCCTGGATCAATGCTACAAATTCGAGATAATCAATGACCGGCATATCAGGATACAAAGGATTGTTCTCAGGAAGATAGCCTATATGTCTTTTTAGTTCCTGTGCATTTTCCCTGATGGATTTTCCACTGATATATACTTCTCCTTCTGCAGCAACAAGATAATTGGTTATGATCCGCATTGTGGTGGTTTTGCCAGCACCATTAGGCCCCAGAAATCCCACGATTTCACCTGTTTTCACTTCAAATGAAATATTGTCAACGGCACGTTGGCCGCCGAATTTCTTTGTCAAATTCTCAATTCTGATATCCATACTTAAAGTGATTTTGTTACTTCTGAAAAAAAAACAAATGC